>CALUUR010000029.1 GCA_944324015.1 Candidatus Gastranaerophilales bacterium | reverse complement strand
TTGTAGTATTTTTTACATATCTTACCAGCCATCCTTCTTCCGGTTCGCCATATTTTTTAAGTTGTTCAATATATTGTGCTTCTTCTTTTAATAAATTTTTTAATTGCTGATCATCTTCAATAGTTTTTAAATATTCATCGGCCTCTCTAAGCGCTTGTAATTCCACATCTGTGAGTGCCTCAATTTGCCCCTCGTCCATTCCGTTAGCCAGCGTTCTTAATTTAGTAGCGCCTACATAATATTCGTAATCTGGTTCTTCCCCTGTTCTTGTGTAAATCGTCGGCGCAGCTGCCACAACCGCGAAATCGTTTGTGTAAGATTGGACATAACTGATTAAATATTGTCCGTCCGGCTGAGCAATAAGTGATGTAATGGTGTTAGAAAGAGCACCATCTTCGAAAGTATAAACCGTTTTGGTGAAGTCATCAACAGACGGCGGCACCGGAACAGTCATACCTAGTAACTGGTTATAGTAGTTAGCAGATTGGTTAGACAGAGTAGTTCTTTGCTGGTTAATCTGCTGTCCTTCATATTCGGTATTAGTTTTTCTAGCAGTCAGACCCAAGAATCTGGCCTGCGAAGCCGCCATACCCATGACTTGTTTCCTTTCGTTTTTGTTTCCTTGGTATTATCTACGGCAGAACTTGTGAAATTCTTTAATAATTATATCAAAAAATGTTACATTTTGTAATATAATTCATCTATTTGTATGAATAAAAACTTTAAAAATCATTGATATAAATGATTAAATAACCTTTTTTAATTTTTCTATCACAAACTCTAAAGCACCTTGCTGTGATTCAAAAACATTTTTGCAGTCGTTGCAGCTTTCAGTATAAAAATCATTGTCAGAAAGCAGTTTCTGCATTTGTAAGAATAGTTCTTGCTGGTTTTTAACTACTTTTCCGGCTTTGGAGCGTGCTAAAATCCAGTAGATATCTCTAAAGTTATGAATTGAGGGACCTGAAATAACCGGTTTATTATATACAACTGCTTCAAGAGGATTATGACCTCCGGTTTTATTAAAACTTCCGCCTATAAATGCAAATTCGCATATTTGATAAATTCTGCTCAATTCTCCTAACGTATCAAGAATTATTATGTCATTCAAATCAAATTTGTCATCTTTAGAGCGAAACCCGTATGTTAATCCTGTTTTTTCAACCAGTTCCTTAATGTTGTTTACTCTTGTCAAATGCCTTGGAGCAAGGAGAAGCTTAATGTCATGAAATTCTTTTTTCAGTTTTTTAAATGTATCAAGAATGATTTCATCTTCCCCTTTATGAGTACTTCCGGCAATTATAACTCTAAAACTGTCCTGTTTTAAATCGAAATCAGCTTCAATTCTTTTCACATCAAATTTCAGATTTTTCATGACTTCTGTTTTATTTTCAGGAGCACCTATTTTTATAAATTTTTCTCTGTCCAGTTCACTTTGCGTAAAAATTCCTGTATAGTTTTTAAAGAGTTCTTTAAAAAATGGGGTCATTACTCTGTATAATTTAAATGTTGAATCTGATATGCGTCCGTTTATTACAAAAAGCGGAATTTTTCGCTTTTTACAGTAATCCGCAAAAGTCGGCCATAATTCTGTTTCAGCAATCAGAACAATATTCGGGTTGATTTTATCTAAAAATGTTTTTACACATATTGTAATATCAAACGGAAAATAGGTTACAAAATCGGCAATTTTGTCAAATTTCTTTTTAGCAATTTCCTGTCCTGTTTTTGTACCTGTTGTTACAACAATTTTATAATCGGGGAATGTTTCTTTGGTCTTTTTTATAAGATTTTCAAGTGCAATTACTTCTCCTACTGACACCCCGTGATACATTATGACTTTTTCTCCGAGAGCGGGAGCGTTAAAATTGCCGAGTTTTTCACTCCAGCCTGAAAGATCTTTCCCATGACAAATTCTTACTGCCGCATATAAGGGCAGTGAAATTAAAAATAAAACTGTAGATAAAATTTTGTATATAAAAAACATAACTATCGTTTAAATTATATCCTAAAAAGACTAAGTATTCAAATTTGTATATTAATATTGACATAGTATAGTAAAAACCATAAAATATTATTGTTATGGCAATCGTTTATTTAAGTTTAGGCTCAAACAGCGGCGACCGTATCGGGTATGTGCAGCAGGCTACAAGTTTGCTTGGCGCATCTGATGGTATCAGCATAATAAGGACTTCTGCTTTTTATGAAACAGAACCATGGAATATGAATTCCGATACATGGTTTGTGAATGCTGTTGTTGAGGTAAAAACAACACTTTCCCCGCAGGAACTTTTAAAAGAGTGCCGGAGAATAGAAACACAGTTAGGGCGGAAACGTCCGCAGAATTCCTCTGAATATTCGGACAGAACCATTGATATTGATATTCTTTTTTATAATAAAGATATTATAAATGATGAAAATTTGACTATCCCTCATAAGTATCTTCACTTGCGTGCATTTACTCTTGTTCCGCTTCTGGAGTTAATTCCAAATTTTGAACATCCTGTTTTGCACAAATCAATTAGTGAACTTCATAATGATTTAGAAAATCCGGAGATGGTATTTTTGTATGGCACAAGAGTCGAAATCTAGTGTTGCGGTTATCGGCGGCGGGCCTGCAGGATGTATGTGCGCGTATTTTTTACGTGACAATTTTGATGTAACGGTTTTTGATAAAAATTCTCCTTTGAAAACTCTTTTGCCGACCGGAGGAGGCCGCTGCAATATTGCTCATGCCGAATATGATTTTAAAGAATTAGCCAAAAATTATCCGCGTGGAGAAAAATTTTTGTATTCTGTATTTTCAAAATTTTCGACGGCGGACACGCTGGATTTTTTCGACAAACTGGGTATAAAGACTTATACTCAAGAAGATATGAGAATTTTCCCTGTATCTAACAGTTCAAAAGATGTAAGAGAGAAATTTCTGAACAGTCTTAAAAAAGTTAAATTTATAAAAGGAGAAGTTTTAAGAGTTAATGACGGATTTTCTGTGGTTACAGATAATGGTGTATATAAAACGGATTATGTAATAATTTCAACAGGCGGACATTCTTCTTACAATCTGATTAAAGACCTCGGACATAATATTATAGAGCCCCGTCCTTCCTTGACCGGATTAAGAACTGAAGAAGTTTTTTCATCCGTTGCAGGAGTTTCTTTGAATGGTATTTTATTCACGCACAACGGTATTTCCGGCCCTGAAATTTATAAAATTTCATCACTTAAAGCAAGAGATATATTTCCGTACAAATTAAATTTTGATTTGACAGGAGAGATTGATTTGCAAAATGAACTGAATAAAAATTCGCATAAAAGTATTAAAAATCTCCTTTCTGGTTTTATTCCAAAGTCTTTGGGTGAATTTATTCTGAAGGAGTTAAACATTAATCCGGATGAAAAGTGCCATTTGATAAACGGAAATATGCGCGACAAAATTTATGATAAACTTCGAAATTTTAGTGTTACCGTGACAGGCACTGTGACTGACGGGGAAGTTGTAACATCCGGCGGTGTTGATTTAAATGAAATCAACCCTAAGACAATGGAGTCAAAAATTATCCCGAATATTTATTTTTGCGGAGAAGTCATGGATATTGACGGTTTTTGCGGCGGATTTAATCTTCAAAACTGCTGGTCTACCGCTTATGTCGCAAGTCATGCTGTTTTGGATAAAGAATTCTGTTTTTGATTTTCTTTTTTAGCCATTTCCATGACCTTATATTCTCTGTTGTTGGGCAAAATATATCTTGTGGCTATCATAAATGCAGGTACTGCAATACCTAATGCTCCAATACATATTCCTATATTTTTTAGAACTGCAAATCTTTTTGCTTTTACAACTTTTTTTAAGTAATTTTCAATATTGTCTTTAGGTGCTTTGTTGTATAATTCTTCAATTTCGGATTTCAATGTTTTAAAATCGTTAATGTCAATATAAGCTCTTGTATCAATTTTATCTGAATTTTTTATTATCTTGATAAGTTTTGATTTTTTCGCCATTTTTACAATAAAATTATCAGGGTTATCATGTATAAAATTATAAATATCTACATCTTTAGAAGATGGTGTTATTGCTTTTGTGTAATTATCAAGCCCTTTCTTTATAGAATTATCCTTAAATGCATTCTGTAATTCTTTACTTTCAAGAATCATTGAATCAAGCTTAATAGGAACTTTTGACTTATTTTCCAGATGTTTTTTTATCATTGCTCCTGCAAAGTACATGAAAAACCATGTACCGCCTTCTTTAATAGTATAATTAATCAATTCCTGATTGCTTTGAGAGCTTGCAAGTCTCTCTGCGGTAATTGAACCGTCTAAAATCATAAGGTTTTTTACGGGATTAAACATAAAATCTTCAAGAGCCCCGCTGAATGAAATATTTTTCCCTTTTTTCGAAGTGTGAACAGATGCAAATGCCTCAGGAACTTCTTGTGTCTGTAGTTTTGATATTTTTGATTCTGTCTGTTTATTCAGAGCTTTTTCTTTAAGTTTTTCTTTAGCTTCTTTTAGCCTGTAATTTTGTCTGAATTTAGTTAACCCTGCATAAGTTACAATTGCGGCAATAGTAGAAAAGGCAAATTTTGCAATTGCAAGATTTTTTGTATATTTTGGATTTTTGGAAGCTTTAAGAATACTTTGTTTAATTTCTTCTGTCGGGGCTTTTTCGATAGTTTTTGCTAAAATTTCTTTATTTTTAAGGTTTCTTACGTCAAATTTCGGGTCAATCCCGAGTAGTTTATAAAATGTTAAATCCGTAAATTTTTTGAAAAACGGAATTCCGCCGAGCCATATTGCCTGAGTTCCGAATTCATCTATAAATCTGTCTTTGCCTTCTACTTCTTTACCTGTAATATATGAGCCTATTGTCAATCCTGTGCTGTTTGCTACGTCTTTTACAGCTAACGGCAATAATGAGGCATTACTTCCTAATTTTGAGAATAAATATTCACTTGCGGTAACTGCTGGTATCATTTTTTCCTTTCCGGGCACATTTTGTGCCGCTCAATATCTAAAAACTACAGTCCCCAAATTAAATTCATTAGCTTGACGATTGGGGCGTTCGCCTTGATTATTGAGTTTCGTCGGATAAATTTTTTCATTAAACTGCCTTTCACTTTTTACATAAATCTTCTGAATAATTTTTCTTGCTTAAAATATGCTGATTTTTAACGATTATTAACATAAAAAAAAGACCTTTCGGGGGGAAAGGTCAAGTAATAAAAACTTTTTTACGACAAAAGTAAGCTGTTTTTAAAACAAACCTTTCAGAAGTCTTACAATTCGTCGTGTTCTATTTTGCATGCCAATATTATACACCAGTAAAAATTATTTGTAAAGGAAAATTTTACTTTTTTATTTAAATTTTGTATAATTTTTTTATGAAAAAGATTATTTTATCAATTTTGTTTTTGTTTTTTGTTTCTAATGCGGTTCTGGCAGACAGTAGTAGTACTGAAGTGAAAGATAATAATAAAAAGCTTTCTGTAAGTGTTATATCAACAGGAGCTTCGTCATTTATTAAAATTAATTATGAACCTTATATCAATAAGCTTGCACATTTAATTTTTGCAAATTGGGATTATAATGAACCGGCTGATAATTCATTTACAACTATTCTATTAAATATTGTTCCTAATAAATCTTTTGACTATTATAGTTCAGATAATCGACAGTATGGAACGCAAAAATTTGTTGAATCTACTATTGACGCGGTAAAAAAGGTTGGAGTTTATAATGAACCTTTCCCAACAAACTATACACATAATTCTATGCAGTTACAGTTAATATTTTCAGCACTTAATGTCGTTAATGAAGATTATGATAATGTTGATTTTGGGTCTTATATGAAAGATTTGCAGAATAAAATATATTCAAAATGGCATCCTCCGCGATTAAGTGAGAGTAACAGAACTGTTTTGCTGTTGAAAATAGCAAAGGACGGAGCATTATTATCCGCAATTATTTTTCAATCTTCAGGGCTTAAAGATTGTGATGATGCAGCATTAGAAGCTGTTTATGATGCATCACCTTTTAAACCATTACCTGAAGGCTTTAAGGGAAAGAGTATAGATATTCAATTTACATTTGATTATAATATCTTTGGGTCTTCCTATGTATATCATCCTGCCAAACCTGCTGTAAATTGGCAAAATGCGTCAGAAACTAATTATGTTGATTATGATTATATTACAGAACTTGATAAAACTCTGCATATAGTCAATAAAAATCTTATGCGCTATGAAAACGGATTTAATTATATTAATGCTTTAAAAATTACACCATTTACATCAAACGCTTATCTTTTACGTTGTAAAATTGACTGTAAAAACAGGCAAATCGGAGTAAAAAGATCTTATGAGGGTAATGTTTCAGCTCAATATGCTCTGCCACGATATGTAAAAATATTTACGGATAAAGTTAAAATGACTAAACCTGAGAGTAATCAAGATTATTTAAAAATTTATAACTTTGTCTGCGAGCCTTAGTAAAAAGTTTTACATATTCTATAAAATAAGCGTAAAAAAAATGACCTCAACAGGTCATCACTTTTTAAAATGGTACCCCCAAGCGAATTCGAATCGCTGTCTACACCGTGAAAGGGTGTTGTCCTAGGCCTCTAGACGATGGGGGCTTATTTCTTTCGACAAGTTCAATTCTACATGAAGCAAAATTAAATGTCAACCTTTTTTTCTAATTTTATTGTCTATATAAAAAATGGAAAGTTTTTCGGCTTTTCAGATATATATTTACCCCTTGAAAGTTTTTTGTTTTTTATGTAAAATATATATATAATTTGAGAGAGATAGGAGTAAATATTTAAAATGTTTGAACGTTTTACCGAAAAGGCTATAAAAGTTATTATGTTAGCTCAGGAAGAAGCAAGACGTTTAGGTCATAATTTCGTGGGAACCGAACAGGTTTTACTCGGACTTATCGGTGAGGGTACCGGTGTTGCTGCTAAGACTTTGAAATCTATGGGGGTAACACTTAAAGACGCCAGAGCTGAGGTCGAAAAAATAATCGGCAGAGGCTCAGGGTTTGTTGCGGTAGAAATTCCTTTTACCCCGAGAGCTAAAAGAGTTTTAGAGTTGTCATGGGACGAGGCAAGACAGCTCGGACATAATTATATTGGAACAGAACATTTATTGTTAGGTTTAATCAGAGAAGGCGAAGGGGTTGCAGCAAGAGTTCTTGAAAATCTCGGAGTAGATCTTAATAAAATCAGAAGTAATGTTGTTAAAATGCTCGGAGAATCTAAACCGCAAACGGTATCCTCCGGCAGCTCCAGTTCATCTTCTTCATCAGGCGGAAAAACTAAAACTCCAAGTTTGGATGAATTTGGACGCGACTTAACACTTGCTGCTCAGGAATTAAGACTTGATCCTGTGGTTGGCAGAGAAAAAGAAATTGAACGTGTTATACAAATTCTTGCAAGACGTACAAAAAACAATCCTGTTCTTATTGGTGAACCGGGGGTTGGTAAAACTGCTGTTGCGGAAGGTCTTGCAACAAGAATTGTTAATGCTGAAGTCCCTGATATTCTTGACGGGAAAAAAGTTATTCAGCTCGATATGGGCTTGCTTGTAGCGGGTACTAAATACCGCGGCGAATTTGAAGAACGTTTGAAAAAAATTATGGATGAAATTCGTCAGGCCGGAAATATTATTCTTGTTATTGATGAAATGCATACGCTTATCGGAGCAGGTGCCGCTGAAGGCGCTATTGATGCTGCAAATATATTAAAACCGGCGCTTTCAAGAGGCGAAATTCAGGTTATCGGTGCAACAACACTCGATGAATACAGAAAATATGTTGAAAAAGATTCGGCGCTTGAACGCCGTTTCCAGCCTGTAATTATTGATGAGCCGACAGAAGAAGAATCTATTGAAATTATTAAAGGGTTAAAACCTAAATATGAAGAACACCATAAATTAATAATTTCTGATGAAGCAATTGTTGCTGCGGTAAAATTATCTAATAAATATATTACGGACAGATTTTTACCGGATAAAGCAATTGATGTTATTGATGAAGCTTCATCAAAAGTTCGTTTAAAAGTTTCTAATCTTTCTCCGGAAGGAAAGGAGCTTGAAAAAGAACTTCGAGTTCTAATTAAGGAAAAAGAAGAGGCTATTAGAAATCAGGAATTTGAAAAAGCTTCTCAACTAAGAGATGATGAGGCTGATTTAAAAGAACGAATTCGTGAAATGGCTCAAAAATATAAAGAAGAACATGAGGCTAACAAGCCGACTGTTACTGCTGAAAATGTGGCCGAAGTTATTTCCACCATGACGGGTGTTCCTGTTACTAAATTAACCGAAGGTGAAAGTGAAAGATTGCTTAAGCTTGAAGACACGCTTCATGAACGCGTTATCGGACAGCATGATGCTGTTGTTGCGATATCAAAAGCAATCAGACGAGCAAGGGTTGGTTTAAAAAGTCCTAACAGACCTATAGGAAGCTTTATTTTCTGCGGGCCTACAGGGGTTGGTAAAACTGAGCTTGCTAAAGCTCTTGCAGAAGCTGTATTCGGTTCCGAAGATAATATGATAAGAGTTGATATGTCTGAATTTATGGAAAAACATTCAACCGCAAAACTTATCGGTTCACCTCCGGGGTATGTAGGATATGATGACGGCGGACATTTGACGGAGCTTGTTCGTAAAAAACCTTACAGCGTTATTCTTTTTGATGAAATTGAAAAGGCTCACCCTGATGTATTCAATATTATGCTTCAAATTCTGGATGACGGTCGTCTGACTGATGCTAAGGGACGCCATATTAACTTTAAAAATACAATTATTATCATGACGTCAAATGTTGGTGCAAGTATGATTACAACAACATCAAAACTCGGTTTCTCAACAAGTGATGATGAATCAAAAGATAAATACGAAAAACTTAAAGAAACAGTTACTGAAGAAATGAAAAAAGCATTCAGACCTGAATTCTTGAACCGTATTGATGAGACAATTGTATTCTCTCACCTGTCACAGGAAGAAATCAGACAGATTGTTGATTTGATGCTGAAAGATCTCTTCAAGCGTCTGGCTGAAAGAGAATTGTCTGTTGAGGTTACAGATGAAGTTAAAGATCATCTCGCTAAAAACGGATATTCTGAAGCTTACGGTGCAAGACCTTTAAGAAGATTAATCCAGCGCAAGATAGAGGATATGCTTGCTGAGGAAATTCTTTCAGGCAAATACGCGCCGGGTGATACGATTGTGATTAAGCTTGTTGATGACAAGATTGCTTTTGAAAAGAAGTCAAAACGAGCTAAAAAAGAAACTCCAGAAACATCCGAAGCTGTTCAATAAAGAAAAAATTCCGCTTCTTAATAGAGGCGGAATTTTTTCTTGCTATTTCTGATAAGATAGTTTAAAGTATTTATATTGATTTTGTTATGGTAAAGTTTCAATACAGTGCGTTAAAAAATAATAAAGAAATTATAAAAGGAGAAGTAGAGGCCTCTAATATTCGTGAGGCTCGCGAAAAAATTCGTGAGCTTGGATTTTTACCGACAAAAGTTTATATGGAATCTTCAAGTTATAATGCTGTAGATTCTGCTATTGTTCAAAGCTCTCAAGGTACTGGTAAAAATATAACATTTTTGGGTTTGAAGGATAAAATCAATTTTACCAGTGAGCTTGAGGTTTTATTGTCGGCAGGTATTCCAATTCTTGAAGCATTGCGTACGATTGAAATAAATGCACCAAATGTGAAACTAAAAACAATTTGCTCTAAGTTACAGGAGCAAATTATAGGCGGTAAGACTTTTGCGCAGGCTTTAACTTCTCTTTACGGTTCTGTTTTTGGTCCTGTTTATACATCTCTTGTAAAAGCGGGTGAAGATTCCGGAGAGTTGGAGGAAACTTTAGGGCGCATGCTTTTGCTTCTTAGAAATCAGGATAATATTAAGGGAAAAATTATTCAGGCATCTATTTATCCTGCTATTTTGATTTTGATAATGTTTTGTGTGCTATTACTGTTTGCAAAAGTGATTTTCCCCGCATTTTACAGTGTTATTCAATTCGGCGGCGGAAGTGTTCCGTTTTTGGCCCAAACACTAATCGGTTTGTGTACTTTTGTCGGGAATTTCTGGTGGCTTATTATTATCGGGTTTGGCGCCTTATGCTATTTGTGTTCGACACTTTTTAAAAATCCTGTATTTAAAAGCAGATGGGATGAATTTGTATTAAAAATACCTGCTGTATCAGAATTTATTCGTTATATAAATTTGTCTAATTTCATGACTGTTTTGCATATCTCTTATGATGCCGGGCTGCCTATATTGTCCGGATTAGAACTTTCCGCAAAAACTGTAGGTAACTGGGTAATAAAGCGTCAGGCCGCAAATGCATCCAGTTTAGCAAGACAGGGAAAATCTCTTTCAGAAGCGTTTCAGATTTCATCTTTAATCCCCGGTGCTTTAATGACAATGGTTGCAACCGGTGAAAAATCCGGAACTCTAGGTAAAATGATTAAAGATGCTGCTGATGTTATTGATAAGAAAGTCGATATGGCATTGGAAGCTATGCTGAAACTTTTTGAACCGGCAATTATTGTAATAATGGGCGGTTTTGTTCTGTTTATTGCAATGGCTTTCTATCAGCTTTATGTCGGAATGCTGGGAACTCTTTTTTAATCCCTGTTAAACCATTTCATTATTTTATCGATAAAGCCTTCTTCTTCCTGCATTTCGGTGTTGTTAAGCTTCTCCAGTTTATGCTGAATTTTGGAATAATCAGGATTACCTTTGCCGATTTCTAAATATTTTTCGTAACATTCAACAGCTGCAGGTTTGTTGCGGAGTTTTTCATAGGCTTCGCCAAGTTTTCTGACTGTTGTAGAGTTTCTTTTATCAAGATGGTAAAGCTTCAAAAGATAATCTGCCTGAGCCTTATAGTCGCCTATGCTTTCTCTGAATTCAGCAAGTTTTTGTAAAGATTTTTTATCTGTTTCATCAAGCTTTGAGATTCTTTCATAAAATTCCATTGCATGGTTTCTGTCGCCTGATTCTTCTAAAAGCATGGCAAGTGTATTTAACAAATCAAGATTATCATTTTTTATCTGGTAAGCATTAAGGTATTCATTTATTGCAATATCTTTGTTACCTCTGACAAGATTGTATTTGCCCCAGTTAAGATGAGAATTAAAGTCATCATCCTTTTCTTCATAAATAAGTGCGCGCATTTGGTAAGTGAGAGGTGAATTTTTTTCAAATTCATCAAACTTATTCACACATTCCAAAGCCTTGTCAAATTCTTTATTCATGTAATAATATTGTGCTTTTAGCGAATGGAATTGAGCAATATGATTATACTCTCCTTCCATTTTTTGAAGTTTTTCAAAAGCTTCGTCTTTTTTATCCATATCAAGCAGACATTTTACTTTTGTAAGTTCATCTGATGTAATTTCAATGGCTTTTTCAGGATTTCCGTTTTTTAAATAAAGATCTGCAAGTTGTTCTTTAATATCAGTTGAATCGTATCCGTTTTTTCCAGCCCTTTCAAGGACTTCGACTGCGCTTGGTGTCGCATTTTCTTTTACATATAGATTTGCAAGTCTTGTATAAGCTTCCTGTGGAGCATCTTCATGGTCAATAACTTTTAAATATTCATCAATAGCCTTTAAATTGTTCCCTTCCTGCTCATAGAGTGTTGCAAGAACAAATCGTGCAGAGAGCATTTCTTTATCTTCCTGAGCAACATTAATTGCTTTTTTGTAATCATTTATTGCATGCTCAAGTTTGTGTTCTACAGAATGCATATTCCCTCTGTAAATGTAATATTTATATTTGTCTGTTGTGACATAAATATCCATGAGCTGTTCATAAGCTAGAACATTTGTTGCATCATATTCAAGGATTTTAGAGTAATACTCGGCAGCCTGATCTTTGTTATCAAGAAGCATAGAAATATGCCCGAGTCTTTCTAAAAGGCTCAAATCTTTCGGATTTCTGTTATAAAGTTTTTGATATTCTTCAAAAGCCTGTGTATATTGTTCATTTTCTTCAAACTGTTCTGCTGTCTGTAAACTCATTTTTACTCCTTTTTTTATAATTATATATTAAAAATGGTTAATTATATAGGTAAATCAGTTAAATTTGTTCTGTGCTTTTTCTATTCCGTTATCAAGATAAAATTCAACAGCTTCAATAGATTTTTTCAAAACATTTTTTAAATCTGGCAGCTGTTCTTTGGGAAAATTTTGGAGAACATAGTTTTCTGACGGAATATTGGGCTGCGGGCCTATACCTATTTTCAGTCTGTCAAATTCTTTTGTTCCCGTATGTTTTATAATTGATTTTATCCCGTTATGTCCGCCGTCAGAACCGTTTGCCCTGAACCTTATCCGTCCTAAATCGAGTGCAATGTCATCATATATAATCAGAACATCTTTAATATCAATTTTGTAATAATCCATTACCGCACGAACGGCTTCGCCAGACAAATTCATAAAAGTTGTCGGTTTGATAAGAATATTGTCACCCATTTTTGCAATAAAGCATTTAAGTTTTTTGTCCTCTTTGAACGTTATGTTGTTATCAACAGCCCACTTATCAAGAACCATAAATCCTGCATTGTGTCTTGTAAAACAATACTTATCGCCTACGTTGCCGAGTCCTGTGATTAACTTCATTTTTTTTATCCTTTTTACCGTTCGTTTGTGATATTAAAAAAATTTGTCAGTCGCTGCGTTTATGTTTTTATTTTATCAGCTGCTGTAATTAAATTCAAACGCTTGTTCCCGTCTTTCCCTTTATATTTCTTATTTTAACTTAAATAAATATTGCCGTCTTGATTTACCATACTTTCGCTTAACAAAAAGATAAATAACTTTTATGTTGATAATGCTTAAAGATGAGGATAAAATTATGAAAAATAAACCAATCATTCAGGAAAAAAGTTCAGAGAAAGTCGCAAAGTTTTTGGAAAAAAATTCTTTGCATAAAAAAGATTTTGCGGAAATGATAGGTGTTACTCTTTCTTATGTATATAATCTTATAGATAACACTATACCGTTTTCAACCCGTACTACAACTTTAGAACGTATTGCTACAGTGATGGAAATTGAACCTGAGGAGTTTGAAGAATATAAAATTCCTCAGGAACCGATTTTGATCGATGATTCTGTTGAATTTTTCAAAAGTGTAATGAAAGAAAAAGGAATGTCTGTTGTTAATTTTCTTAAGGCTTTCCCTCGTAAAAAACGCATTGATATTGTTGATATGTTAAGAGGAACTCTGCCAATACCTATTGATTTTAAAGAATTGACTATGATTGCACAGGTTTTGGATTTGTCAAAAGACGATATTTATTCAATGTGGGAAAAACGCATGAAACAGGTTCTGGAAACTAATGGCATGAATATATATTCAAACGCGGCTTTAGTAAATTCAATGTTTGATTGTGCAAAGAAGTTTATTCATCTGAAGTAAATTTTTGAGTAATAATTTTAGCTTTATTAATAAAAAAAAAAGAGGTCTATATAGACCTCTTTTTTTTTGCGCTTGGCGCGATTCGAACGCGCGACCTATCCCTTAAAAGGGGAGTGCTCTACCTGCTGAGCTACAAGCGCGAAAATCAATGCTATTCATTTTCGCCAGTAAGATTATTCTATCAAGAACAATTTTTATTGTCAACAGTTTTTTATTGTTTTTTCTACTATTGTATTTGTTATATAAAATATGATAAAATAACCTGTAATGAATGAAGAAGATTTAAAAAAACAATATTACAGCTATTTAAATGATAATTTAGATGTTATTAATTCTTTTGAAAAATACAGAATATCTTTATTATTTAAAACTTTGTTCGTGTCTTTTTTGTTTTTTCTTTGTGCATTAATTGTAGTTTGTGTTATAAGTTTAATGATTTTAAATAGTAAATATAATCCGTTTTTATTCCCAATTTTACTGTTTTTATTATATGTTCTGCTGCTAAAATCTATTACCGGTATTATTTTGGCCGATAGAAATTATCAGCAAAAATTTAATGAAAAAATTATGCCACTAATTTTAGCTCCGGTTGCAAATTTTAAAAACTGGCCTAAAAATAAAAATACAGATGTTATTATAAATTCAAATCTTTTTCAAAATTTTGATACCCAGGAAGACAGATGCTGTGTTTTTGGATATTATAAAACTTCAAGCGTTACAATATCTGATACTAGGCTTACATTGCCAGTGAGAGCATCTGAAAAACCGGACATTTTTAAAGGAATAATTATACAGGCTGAGCTTGAAAAAAATATTAAAAATCATGTTATTTTAATATCTAAAAATGAAAATAAAAATAATAAATTTCGCTATTTTAAAACAAATGTTGATGGGATTGATGAAAATTTATATACTTTTATGAAAACTCAATCAAAAATAAATTTTTTATCACAACAATTTTGGAATATAATAGAAAAATTTGCTACAGTATATTCTGCAAAAAGTTTTGCCTTCTCATATCATGATAATACTGTTTTAGTCGCAGTGAAACAGCGAAAAGCTATGCCTTTTGGCAGTATTTTCAAATCTCTTTTAACGTTTAAAAATTACGATGAATATATTGAAAAATTCATCGTAATTTTTGAGCTTATTGATTTTATTATGACTGAAAATTAAGCTACTTTATCTATTTGTCCCGTAGTTTCTGCAGGTTTGTTGTCTATTGTTGTTTGCGGCTGCGGAGTTGCTTTTTTTCTGTGCTTTTTTACATAAACATACGCAGCAGTTCCGAGTGCGGCAATTGCAACCCCTGCTCCTAGCGCTGTTTTAATCCATTTATTTTGACTATTTGCAACTTTTTTTACATTGTCTGAAGCTTTAGTTGCTTCGT
This sequence comes from Candidatus Gastranaerophilales bacterium, assembly GCA_944324015.1. Classification (GTDB taxonomy): domain Bacteria; phylum Cyanobacteriota; class Vampirovibrionia; order Gastranaerophilales; family Gastranaerophilaceae; genus Stercorousia. The sequence continues at coordinate 5,558 of CALUUR010000029.1, read as the reverse complement.
CTTTTATAGTTTCAGTTGCTTTTTTTAACCCTCGTTGCATATCTTCTGCAGAAGCCCCGACAAGGCGTTTCATAGGAGTTTTCGCTCTTGCTTCCCAGCCTTCATCAATGTGCCAAATATCATTTCTGTATGATTTATTAGCGGATTTGCCGCCGTTAAACTCATCGTTGTTGTGCCAATCTAATTTTTCTTCAATATTCTTTTTGCATCTTGCAATATAGCTTGGTCTGTCATTGAAATATTCATCAGTCACCTGTTTCATGCAGTCTGAAACTTCATCCGATGCTCTTTCAATTCTTACATCATCAATTTTGTCGGCAGGAGTATCCCAATCTAGATTGTCAAATGTCGGGGTCATCTCAGGAGCAGTTTTTGTCAGCCAGCCGTTTTGGGCATTTGTATAATCCACCGGACCGCCTGTGGCAGTTGTAATATACGGAACTCCTGCTGCTTTCGCTTCAAGTGGTGTTATTCCGCACATTTCGCGTCTTGAAGTAAAGATTGCATGAGTTGCGCATCCTACAAGTTTATTCGGGAAAAGTCCGTCAACATACATGACATTATGTGCGTAAATTCCGCCGTCAAGTTCTTGAATTTCTTTAAGCGTTTTTTGGATAAGTTTAAAGTCTTTTGCATTTTTGTCCCATGTATCTTTACCGGCACCTACTATTAATTTAACTTTAAGTTTTTGTTCTTTAGGTACATCTTTTCTTTTTAAAAATTTTAAAAAGCCTTCAAAAGTTATAGGATAACCTTTTTGTTCATCAGGTCTGCCCCATCCCATGATAAGCATGTCACCGTCTTTCATTTTGGATAGGCTTCCAAATACACTTTTGCCTTGAGCAATTTGAGCGTCATTAAAAAACACTCTGTTTAATGCATTCTGCCCCTGTTCTGCAGCTTTCTCAATTATTCCGGTAAGCCATTTCCCGTTAGCTTCTCTGTTTTTAATCAGTTCTTCAATATTGTTTCCTTCATACTTTAATGGAGTAAAGCCTGTTTTTTCTGCAGATAGTGTATTTAATCCCTCCCCAAAATCTTTTGAATTATTATCAAGCCCTAAATTTGCAGGAGTAGAGCCGTTAAGCGGGCTTACTGTTTCTACTGATCTTAATTCACTTTCAATTCCGGGAGCTACATCCATATTAGGATTTTTCATTTCCTTGTCAAAATTTGGTGATACAGTTCCGATTGATGTATTCTTCGGATTGACCATTTTCCCTACAAGTGCAACTTTGGTTATATTATATGTACCAAAAAAGTCTTTAAACTGTCCGATGTATGGATCAAAGGCTTTTCTTACAAAATCTTTTTCAACTTCTGTTAAATTATTCCAGCCGCGGGCATTAAAATTTTGCAACAGTTCATACTGTGGATGATTTCTAATTTTTTCAATATCTTCAACACTAAATATAGCTCTGGCAAATTGGAATGGATTATCAGTAAAGCCTTGATAATTTCTGCCGGGATTGTGCATAGTGAAGTGTGTAATTGTTCCGTTATAAAATTCATTGCCATTTGCTGATTCCGCTGCTATGTGATTTACAAACATTGCAACAGGTCTGTCATGTCCCCAAAAATTAGCAGGATTAAAATTGCCAAACTCTTTTGTATCCATTTGTTCACCTGCTTTCAAAACAGCACGGCAAAAATCTGAATTTATAATTTCAGCATCAATGCCGCCATATCCTTCCGGACCGTAAGTGTATGGTTTAGGGATTTTTGCAAGTTCTTCTGTGTACATCCAGTAGTTAGGAGTATCAGCTAATTTGTTATAACCCGGGTTTTCTTTAGATATTTTAAACAACTGATATTTTATTTTTTGAGTTTTTCCTATATCTAAATCCGACATTCTTTCAATTTCGCCTGCAGCGCTTGTGGGTTCAATTATACAGTATTTGGAAAGGCTTGTGGCTTCTTTACCCTTAGGTTCACTTTGAATAACATATTTTACATCATTTACATCATAGTTGTATGTTTTGGCAAATTCTTCAAGAGTTTGTCCTGGGTCTGCCGAGATAAACCATCTTGCTTCAATTTCATCAGGCAGTTTACCATCTTTGTCAGGTTGTATGTATTTTGTGTACAAGAATTTGTAGCCGCCTTTTGGATTATTATATTCGTGGAAAGGCATAATTGTTCTGACATCAAGACCTTCATTTTTTCTAAAACTTGCAGGGGCTTCGTTGGTTACAACACCTAAACCTCCTTGGGAATCTTCTGAGAGTCCGGTTGCTTTGTTTTCATATGCTAAAGAAAGAATTTGTTTTACGTTTTTCCCCTCTCCGGTGAATGTAATTGATGCTATACCCTCAGAACGTGCAATTTTATTTACAAAATAAACAGGTGTTGAAGTATATGTTGAAATTTTTGATTTTTCATAATCCATGTATTTTTCAGTATTTGTTACCGTATTAATTTTGTTACGTTTTACGACACTGTTTTGTTGTAGTTGTATCGGATACACATGCATGTTTACACCCCTTACTTTCTGTAGTGCTGTTGTTATACTTGTTTTGCCGAAAAAAAATTCTCCCGCTTTTATAATAAAATGTGAGCAGTTTTTTTTTAAATAGTTCAATGTCTTTTTTTAAGAAATATTAAGTAAATTTTTTTTTATAATTATAGTTTTTTTTATAAGGTTTTAAGTAAAATTAGTTTAGTAAAGTGAAAAAAGGAAAAAAATGGACAGATTTTTTGGATTGTTTGGGATTGTTTTAATATTCGGGATAGCTTTTTTAATGTCCAATAACAGAAAAGCTATAAATTATAAGACTGTCGGTACAGGGTTTGCTCTGCAAATTCTGCTTGCCGTATTTATATTTAAGGTTCCTTTGGGCAGAGCTATATTTTTTAATATAGGGCTGTTTATCCAAAAAATTCTTGAATTCGCAAAGGAGGGCGGTTCGTTTGTTTTTGGCCCATTGATGACGGAACATAAAATTACTGCTGTATTCGGCCCTGGAGCTCAGGTGTTTGCGTTACAGCTTGTGGCATCTCTTATATTTATGATGATACTTGTTAACATGCTTTATTATTACGGAATAATGCAGAGAGTTGTTCCGCTTTTGGGTAAAGCTATGAACAAATTAATGGGTGTAAGCGGTGCTGAGGCTTTGTCAAATGTTGCGAGTGCTTTTGTAGGGCAAATTGCAGCACAGATTATGATAAGACCTTATCTTGCAAAGCTTACGCGTTCAGAGTTGCTTGCTTCTATGGCGGGAAGCATGGCCTGTATTTCAGGTGCAACTATGCCTATTTATATTGGCATGGGAATTCCTGCACAATATCTTTTGGCCTCCTGCATAATGGCTGCTCCGGGAGCTCTTGTTATTTCAAAAATTGTTTATCCTGAAACTTCAACTCCGGAAACAAGCGAGGATATTAAAATAACTTACAGCAAAAGAAAACGGCCTTACATAAATGTTTTTGATGCTATTTCAGCAGGCGCCTCAGAGGGTATGAAAGTCGCTATAAATGTTATAGCAATGATTTTGGCGCTTGTTGCTCTTGTCGCGATGATTGATTGGATTTTAGGGTGTGCGGGGAATTTAGTTGTTAAATATCTGCATATTAACTTTGCATCTTTTGACTTAACCCACCTTTCATTAAAACTTATATTAGGTAAAATATTTGCAGTATTTGCTTATTTTATGGGCGTTCCTTTCCATGAGGCTACAACGGTTGGAAGCCTTATGGGTACAAAACTTGTTTTAAATGAAATGGTTGCTTATTTTGATTTGACAAATTTGCCTGCTGCGCTTTCTGACAAGAGCTTTTTAATAGCCAGTTTTGCATTATGCAGTTTTGGAAATTTCGGTTCAATTGCAATTCAATTAGGAGGTATTGGAGAACTTGCCCCTAACCAGAGAAAAAATCTTGCAAGGCTCGGGGTGAGGGCCTTGATTTGTGGAACTTTGACTTGTTATTTGTCAGCTGCAATAGTTGGAGTATTATTTAATTAGTAATAAATTTTACTTATGATATGTTTCACCTTTTATAATTTTAAATGCTCTATAAATTTGTTCAAGTAGTATAAGACGGGTAAATTGGTGCAGAAAAGTCATTTTTGATAAACTGAGTTTCAAATTTGCCCGTTTTGAAACAATGTTAGATAATCCGCATGAAGAACCTATAACAAAAACTACTTCCGATATACCTTCATTTGTAAGACTTTCTATTTTTGATGCAAATTCTTCGGATGAAAGCATTGTTCCGTTAATTTCCAGAGTAATTACAAATACTGGCGGTTTAATGTGTGACAGTATTTTTTCTCCCTCTTGCTCCAGTATTTTTGATGTTAGATTTTCGTCTTTAATCTCAATCGGCGGAATTTCTATTATTTCAATTGACGTATAAGGTGTCAGTCGTTTTAAAAATTCATCAATTCCGTCTTTTAAAAATTTTTCTTTAATTTTCCCGAGAGCTATAATTTTAATTTTCATTTTTTCCAATATAAACAGTTTGTGACGGGAATGCAAAATCAATTCCCTCTTTACGTAAACGAGAAGTTACATCAAGAAGAAAAGCACTTTTTATATGTACGAAAGTATCATAAGACTTTGTTTTAGCATAGCCGATAAATCTTATATTAATTGAACTTTCATCAAGTTCATGTGCAAAAGTATTGAATTCTTTATATATATCATGGTTTGCGATAGCTGCTTCACTAATAATCTCAATAGCACGTTTAAGTTTGTCATCTGATGTATCGTAAGTTACTCCGAAAACTACATCAATCCGTCGTTTTTTTGCCTCAGATACATTTGATATAATACTATTTGCAACCATATCATTAGGTACCGTAACAACAAAGTTGTCAAGGCTTCTTATTTTGGTTGAGCGAATGCTTATACCTTCAACAGTTCCTTCTAAATCATTTATTTTTACATAATCCCCGATTTTGTATACTTTATCGCTTAATAAAGCTATTGTCCCGAAGATTGATGATATTGTCTGCTGTGCAGCAAAGCTTACGGCTAAACCGGTTATACCGAAACCTGCAATCAAAGAGGTGAGAGAGTATCCCTGACTCTGTAAAAATGAAGCAATAAGAATAAAAGCTATTAGAAATTTTATCACTTTACTTATTAGTGGTACTATATGGTCAACCGGTAAAGGACTGTTATTTGATTTAAATTTTTCTTTCAGTTTATGCGTAAAAATATCAGTCAGTTTAAAAAGCACGATTATAATTATCAGATTGATAATTGTTCCGGCAATCAAATTTATTTTGAATGCAGCAAATATTTTGTCCAGCTTATCGGAAAAAGAGACTATTTCATCAATCATACACACATACCCTCGCTATTTTCAGGTTTAAATATTAAAAGCGGAAGACGAGACTCGCTTGCATCGTAGGCGAATATCATGAGCCTTACGAGGCAGGGTTTCCTGTAAGGATTGAACTCTGTATGCTGCGAACAGCATGAGCAGCATACCAGTTCGAGGTCTCGTAAACCTTAATTTATAAGAAAGTACAAAAAAGCGGAAGACGAGACTCGAACTCGCAACAGCCTGCTTGGAAGGCAGGTACTCTAGCCATTGAGTTACTTCCG
>CALUUR010000028.1 GCA_944324015.1 Candidatus Gastranaerophilales bacterium | reverse complement strand
GCCATAATTGCACGCATCTTACCTGCCGCTTCCCTGTGTTCCGGAGTAACAATAGACGACATAAGCCTTGAGATACTTCCCAAAACATCAATAGCCGGATAATGATTCATCTCAGCAACTTTTCTTGACAAGAAAATGTGCCCGTCTACGATACCTCTTACAATATCAACAATCGGGTCTGATATATCATCCCCTTCCATCAAAACTGTATATAAAGCGGTAATTGAACCCTTAGGGCTATTTCCGGCACGTTCAAGAACTTTTTGGAGCCATGAGAAAATAGACGGCGGATAACCTTTCATTGTAGGCGGTTCACCAAGTGACAAGCCGACTTCACGCCCTGCCATAGCACAACGTGTCACTGTATCTGTCATTAAAAAAACTTTTTTGCCCTGATCTCTAAAATATTCACAAACAGCAGTTGCTGTAAGCAGAGCTTTTTGACGAATAAGAGGCGGCTGATCACCCGTTGAACAAACCAGAACAGATTTCGCCATACCTTGCTCACCAAGTGCATCCTCCACAAATTCTAAAACCTCACGTCCGCGTTCTCCGATTAATGCAACGACGTTTACATCGGCATCTGAATTTCTCGCAATCATCCCCAGAAGCGTACTTTTACCGACCCCTGAACCAGCAAATAAACCTAAACGCTGACCGCAGCCCATTGTCATACAGCTGTCAATTGCTCTTACGCCTGTTGAAAACACTTCCGTAATAATAGGTCTCTCAAAAGGCCCCGGCGGTGGGCCTTCTACAGCACGCCACACTGCGCCGGTCGTATCCAGGGGCTTTCCGTCTATAGGTTCGCCCATAGGATTAATAAGTCTGCCCAGAAGAAAGTCTCCGACCGGAATAATAATAGGTTTTCCCGTAGATGTAACAAGACTGCCCTGTCCGATGCCTTCTCCGTCATAAAGCAAAAGTAATTGAGCAGCTTCACCTTTAAAAGCCTGAACCTCTGCAGGTTTTTTACGTCCGTCTTTAGTTTCTATATAACATAAATCCCCAACTTTGAGTCCGGGCAATTTAACTTCTACAGTCAAACCCAAAAGTTTTGAAACACTACCTTTATAGGTAAACAATTGTGTTTCATCAAGTTTATTTTTAACCCTGTTTTTAAGATCATCAAGCCTGCTTGTATCCAAACCTTCCATAACTTTTATTATACAGATTTTTATACTTTTTTCAATTTATTTACAAAATCTTTTAATTAAACCTGGTTTCCATTTGAGTTTTTAAATTATCAAGAACTTCTCTATAATCAACAGTAACCGGAGTTGGCTTAGATTGCGGAATAATATCAAGAAATATTTTTGCGTTATCCGGTTTTTTGCCATCTAAAAATACTGCTGAATTTGCAACATCTTTTCTGGCAGGAACAATTAAACCGGAGTTTGTAAATTTTTCAATACTTTTTCTAGATGCCAAATACTCTATAAGCTTAAATGCCTGTTCTTTATGCTTTGAGGATTTTGCAACAGCCCACCCCGATGCATCCAGTTGAACAATACTGCCTTCAATGCCTTTTGGAAAAGCAGTAATATCCCAGTCAAATTCAGCATCTTGCCGAAATTTTGGAACCATCCAACGTCCTGATAAATACATTCCAAGACGTTTCTGTAAAAACATCTGAGCCATAGTAGCACTTGCACTCTCGTTTTTTCTTGGTGCAACATGATATTTTTTCCTTAAAGCTGCATAAAAGTCAAGTGACTTTTGACTTTCCACTTTGTTAATTTCATCAGGTAAAAGCCCTCCTCCGTTACTTAAAAGATATGGAAGATAAAAAAGAGGATCTTCTTCAAAACTAATACCAAAACAATTGTTATCCGTTAGTTTTTGGGCCGTATCAAGAAATTCTTTAAAAGTCCAATCTCGTGAAGGATAAGGTATATGCTTTTGGTTAAACATATCTTTGTTATAATAAATTACAAGGTTTGAAACATCTCTCGGTATGGCATATAAAATACCTTTAAAACTTAAAGCCTCAAGCGCCTGAGGGTAAAACTCATGTTCAGGAAATTTTAAAGGCTCTAAAACACCGGCATTAGCATAGACAGGAAGATATAAATTATTAATAAAAATAACATCCGGAGCAGTATTTGAAGCAAACAAAAGATGAATTTTTTGAAAATAATTCTGAGGTATATGCATAAATTCAACTTTTATATCGGGATTTTCTTTTTCAAAACCTGATAAAACAGGTTTCATAATATCTATTTCAGATTTTGAACCCCAGCTTGCAAATTTTATGACAATTCTATCATCTCTTGAAGAACAGGCGCATAAAAGGGAAATTGATAAAAGAAAGATACTTAAATACTTAACAAAGCCTCTCAATTTTCCCATCTTGCAGAAATCTTTTTTACAATTCAATTAACACACCCATTTTATCATCATTTACTTCAATAAGAGATTTAAAACCATCTGCTTTAACCATATAAACATTAGCGTTATCATGTCTTACCTGAAGTGGTTTATCAACAATTTTATCATATTTTTTCAAAACAGTAATTTCATCATTGACTCTGCCTATAAGAGCTGATTTACCATCTAGGTTAACCATATAAAACCCTTTATTTGCATCAATATTAAACCCTGATTTTATAATTAAATTATTAAGGTATGATGATTTAAATTCATTTCCGGCTTTAGATATAGGATTACTCTGTCCTGACAATACCTCGTTCCCTGTTTTTCGCATAACAGGCACTACAGGTTTTTCAATATCTATTGCAGCTTTCTCACTGTCAAGTAAAGATAAATATTCATCAACAGTGGACATTATGTAATCAGAAGATTTATACTTAATCCTGTTTCTATCTACATCTTTTACATCAAGATTTGCATCTTTCAAACTTCTTGGATTAGTATAAAGAGGGGAGTTCTCCAAATCAACCGTTTTTTGTTCATGCAGAGGAATTTCAACTTCGTATTTTTTAAACCTGCTTTTTGATTTAGCACGGTTTGTTGTATTTAGAGACAACCTGTGATTGTCAAACGCCTTAAATTTAATGGAGTTTTGAATTGCGCTGTCTTCACTTTGCACCTCCACAATTTCAGGTTGAATATCCTGCTGATATGAAGGCATTTCTTCAAGAAGTTTTTCAAGCTCTGTACGTTTTCTTGTTATAATATCAGGCTCAGCAGGAGTTTTTATAAAAACATAATTCCCCTTATTCTTACCTCTCGAAACAGGTTTTGCCGAAGCATCAAGATATTGCTGATATTTTTCCTGCCACGAAAGTTCTTTATTGTTCGTAATATTACTATATTTATCAGATGATTCCCGATTTATTCCCGCATAATTATCATTAACAGGCTTGGTTAAATTATTATCATGAGAATGTTTAACAAGTTTTTTAAGAGACATTAGCAGTAAAATAGAACCTAAAATAATCCCTAAAATCTTAAAATTATGTTTGAATTTAGACATTAAACTCTGCCTAGACGGTAATGCAACATTATTACTTATAGTTTTCGGCATATCCTTTATGTCCTTAATCTGTTCGGGAGTAGAAATTGTTACATTTACTTTTTCAGGCGGAACATCAGGAACCTGCTTATCCAATTGTTCCTGTTTTACTTCATGTATTAATTCTGCAAGATGCTCTTTTCTGGTTTGTCTTGCAAGTTTTTCAGCAGAAAGTTCTTCTAATTCTATTTGTGGTTTTTGAATAGTTTCTACAGTTTTTTTAGGGGGAATATTGGCTTGTTCATTTGGTTTTGCATCCAGTTTAACTGTAGTAGAATCAGATGTTTTAGCCCTATTAACAGTAATTTCTGTTTTAGACGGCTGTTGCTTTTTATTTACTGCAGGATTTATAGTGTTTTTAACGGCATTTGCTTCAGCAATAAGCGTTTTATATTCTTTTTGTTCTTTAGACAGAGGTGCGCTTTTTACGGTATTAGTTTTTATCTCAAGAGGTTTTGTTGTAATTAGTGTTACTTTTGTATATCCCCCGCTTGTATCGGTGACGTTTTTTACATCTATATTAGAAACAAGATCTTTCACACCATTCAAAGCCGGAATGCTGTACCCAGAGCTTTGCACCTTAGGGATAAGAATAACATATTTATTATCAGACTTTTTCCTGACAAGAACATTATCATTATAATTATCAGATGTATATAATGTAACATTAAGGGAATCGTTGGAAGAACGTTTTAAATCAAGCTGTACAAGATTGTTACCGTCTTGCGCAGACAAGCCGGAAAAGGATGATACCGCTAAAGCCAGCAATAATAAAATGCCGATTACATTTAATTTTTTCACTGCCATTTTCTACCGTTAAATTTTCCCTTATAAATATATAATACTGTGAGATAAAAAAAATTGCTAGTTTGTAAAAAAAATATACTTTTTATGTTACAATTTTTTTATGAAAAGCGGATTTACAACTATAATAGGCCGTCCCAATGTGGGCAAGTCGACTCTTTTAAATAAAATACTGGGTCAAAAAATTGTTATTGCAACAGATAAAGCCCAGACAACCAGAAAAAGAATAAAAGGAATTTACACAACAGAAGAAGGTCAAATTGTTTTTATTGATACACCGGGAATTCATAAACCGTTAAATAAACTTGGAGAATTCCTTCTGGACGAATCTAAAATGGCAGTTCCTGATGCCGATTTAATACTGTTTCTTGTGGACGGTTCGGAACCTGCCGGAAAAGGCGACAAATGGATTGCACAAAATATTCTGCAAACCGAAACACCGGTTATTATTGTAATGAATAAAGTTGATAAATTAAAAAATATGAATAAAGTTGAAGAAAATTTATTAACTTATAAACTCTTATTTGAAAAAAATTATCCGGTTGTAAGAATTTCTGCAAAAACAGGCAGAAATATTGATACTCTTTTAAAAAATATTTTTAAATATCTACCGGAAGGTGAACTTTTATATCCTGAAGATATTGTAACTGAAGAATCAATGCGTGACGTAACTGAAGAAATTATAAGAGAAAAAATCTTGCTTAATACTTCTGATGAAATTCCGCATGCCGTTGCCGTCAAAATAGAAAGTTTTAAAGAATATCCGGATATTGACAGAATAAACGCAACTATTTACTGCGAAACAAAAAGCCAAAAAGGGATTTTGATAGGCAAAGGCGGAAGTCTGTTAAAAAAAATAGGTACAGAAGCCCGTCTTGAACTTGAAAATATTGTTGAAAAAAAAATTTTTTTAGGACTTGAAGTAAAAGTAGAAAAAGATTGGCGAAAAAAACAAAACTCTTTAAAAATTTTTGGATATGAGCAGAATTAATAGCAAAATTATCTTTGTTTATATTTTATAATACCTGATATATAAAAAAGAAAGGAATAATAATGGATTTAAAAATAATGCCCCGATTAAATACTCAGGCCGGTAGCAACCTCAATGATTTAAACAAGTTAAGAAAAAAATTTTTAGTAAATTTATTGGGTCAGTCAGACAAAGACTACCTCATACTTCAAAACTCTATTAAAAATAAACATGAGCAAGCTAATCCGATTGAAATTAAAAAAGCCAAAGATTTCTTTGAAGGAACGTATGCAGTATTAAAAGATTTTTTAAAAGTGTAAGTATAACTTACACTTTTTTATACCACTAATTTGTTAAATAGGTTGATATCTTCATTATCATTTATATTTTTTGTAAAAATAATTTCATTAAGATATTTCATTGTATTTTTAATTTCAGCAGGTAAAGCTCTCATTCGAACAAGATAATCTTCCCCGCCTGTTGGTTTAAATCCAAGACGCAAATATTTATGTATAACCGGGAAAGGTCCGTTTTGAATTGCAGTAAGCTCTATTTTAATACCGTTTATTTTCAGGAATTCAGAAAATAACTGCTTGAACATAGTTTGTCCGGCAAGAGGGACTTTTTTACCAGTTTCGACCGGCCATGTACAAATACTGTCAAGGTAATAACTTTTACCCGGTTTATAAGCAAGAATACCGCAAGGCTTATTTTCTTTTACGGCAATCAAACCTTTATAATCATCAAAATGCAATTTATTGACAGCAAAGCCCAATATATCATGCCATCTGTCAAAACCTTGTTTTGTAATACTTTTATCAGGAAAAAGATTCTCAAATTTTATTGATTGTTTTAACGCTTTTAAAAACTCTTTATCACGACTTGTTATTTCATATATATCAATACTGGTTTTTACATTTTTTATATAGTTAGTTGAATTAGCAAGATAAAGACCTTTAAAATTTGGGGATTGACATTGCCGTAATCTATTTGAAATTTGCATAAAACATTCCTTTTGTATTAGGAAAGTTTATAAATATAAAAATTTGCCAAAAATTAAAGTTTTTTTAAGAAAAATTCAGATATTCAACTTATACCCGCCGCCGTATATTGTTTCAATATATTTTTTACCGTTTGATATTTTATCAATTTTACTTCTCAAATGACGTATATGAACTCTTATTGTCTCAATATCATCATCAGGCGAGTAGCCCCATACATCTTTTAGGAGTTGGGCTGAAGATACCATATTGCCATGATTTTGGAACAAAAGATTAAATATATCAAATTCTATCGGGGTAAGTTTAGCTTGCTTATCCCCGATTTTTACACTGTAAAGTTCAGGCAAAAGAGTTATTTCCCCAAGAGTTAAAAGTTCACGAGTAGAGGCACTCTCAGGAATCTGTCTAGTTCTTTTTAAAAGCGCTCTGACTCTAACCTGTAATTCTTCCATTTCAAAAGGTTTTACAAGGTAATCGTCAACTCCGATATTAAAACCTTTTACCTTGTCATTAACCTGAGAAAGTGCGGTAAGCATTAAAATCGGAATATCTTTTGTGCCGTCATTTTTCCTTATTCTCTGCGCAACCGTAAAACCATCCGTATCCGGCATCATAACATCCAGAATTACAAGCGACGGAAGCTCCTGCTTGCATAATGCAAAACCCTTTACTCCGTCAAAAGCCTGCACCACCTTATAACCGTTTAATTCCAGATTTACCTTTATAAGCTCATTAATTGCACTATCATCATCTATAACAAGGATTTTATTCATAACTAAATTCTATATATAAAAAATAAAAAATACAACCCGATTTGTTAAAAAATATTAATAAAAATAACCCGTTTGAATGATACAATATTTTTGCCTTTCAAGCATATTTAGATGATAAGATTTGTAAAAAAAAATTTTTAAAGTGTAAATTTTACAAATTTTTGGATTTTTATTGTAATATGTTAATTGCGTAAAGCAAATTGTAGTAGTTATAAGTATACATTTATAGATAGGAGGCACATGAATTGGCAGTAGTATCACCTTTCACAGCGTTTCAGGAAAACGGCAAAAAAGAAATCCACTTAGGACAACATGTTTTAGCAGAATTTTTTGAATGTGACCCAAACACATTAAACAGTATTGATAAAGTAGAAAAGTACATGGTGGATGCCGCCCTTGAATGTGGTGCTACTATCGTTCAAAAATGTTTCCATATGTTTAACCCGTACGGCGTTTCAGGAGTTGTTATTATCTCTGAAAGTCATCTTGCGATTCATACATGGCCCGAACTCGGGTATGCAGCAGTTGATTTATTTACCTGCGGAGATAAATGCGACCCTAAAATTTCGTATGAATTTTTAAAGAAAAAATTTAATTCTAAAAAAGCAACTTTCTCTGAATTAAAAAGAGGAATTATTGATGAAGAAACTCTCAGAGTTGCTGAAAAACCTTTTGAAATTATGCAGCAATTTGCAGATTAGGAGCGTACCCGCTCCACCCGCCGATTGGGTTTTGTATAATTTTTAGAAATTTATTTAAAGCGTCACCCTGAACTTGTTTCAGGGTTTAATTTTTTATAATAAGTTGAAATAAATTCAGCATGACAAATTTTTTTGTTTTTATTTTGTTAAATCATGTAAAAAATTTGCCTTTGCATCATGACAGTCAGACTGTTTTTTTATATTATTTTTTTAACAGGGGGTAGAAATGCCGGAAGATTTAATAGAAAAAAAATCAAACTTTGACTTAACTTCAAGAAGTGCTTTTTCAAGAAATGATGAAGTCTTTACATCACGTTCTTATGCAGCACTTTTAGCAAAAAACATAATTCCTTATTCTCACAGAAAACTTGCAGATAATTATATTATCATCAAAAAAGTGTTTAAATTTCAGGCTGTTATGCCGAGAATTACAAATACAGAAAAAAGACTTCTGGCTAAATATGATTTTAACACTCTTGAATATACTACTGTTAAACAAATGTATGAAGAGCTTGCATTATTACAAAAATGGTCAATGTCTGCTGATGAATCTTTGAAACACGATTCTGATGCAATTTTAGAAATTAGAACAAAAGAATTAAAATTTATTGTTGCTAACAGCTACGCAAATATATCAAACGAAATCTATAAAGGCTATCTCGCCCTTGAAAACTACTTTATGGAAATAAGTAAATATGGTGATTAATTCTACTTTAATACGCTGATTGACATGTGCATGAATGAGTGTATAATGTATCTATGAAGTATTTGGAAGAATCAAATAAAAATTTGATAAGCCTAAGAACCAGTTTGATTGCTACCGTAGTTGTTTTGACAGGCGGTATTGTCGGCTTGATTTTAACTGGGAATTATTCTTTAGGTAAGTTATTTTGGATTGTTTTGGGTGTATATTTTGATTTTTTGTTTATATGTAACATTATAAATATCAACAAAAATATAGATAATAATATAGGAGTTATAAAAAATGAATATAAATGATACTATTTCAATAATTTTTGCTGTAATTTTTTTGATTATGGGTTTATATTTTAATTATAAATTTAACCAAATCGGAAAAGAGAGCGATTTGTCATCGGCTAAAAGCAAGAGATAATAAATTATCAAGATTTAGTCATTTATTGTAGCTTTAATAAGTTTGTAAATCGTTTCTATTTTTTGTCTGTCTTTAAGGTTTTGAACATCAGCGATAATTTCACTTATTAAGTATTCTTCGGGCTTGATGTGGTCTATTGTAAAAAGTTCGGAGCTTGAAACATTAAGAACATCAAGAATTTTTCCCAGTGTATCTGCAAGAAGTTTTCTCCTGTTTCAATACCGCTTAGAGTACGCGGGGCTATATCAATTTTTTCAGCCAGCTGCTCCTGAGTTAAGCCGTTTTTCATCCTAAGTCTTTTTATTTTAGTCCCTAATTGCTTTTTAAAGTTCAGATACTACAATTGACCTTGCAGCAAATAATAGTAAATGTTATGGAGATAGAGCTGATGTGGCAAATGGAACAAATAATAATGTCATTCTTGATAACAAAGATACTGCAAGTATAGAAGGAAATCGAATTGAAGGTGGAGGCTCCGCAGCACAAAAAGATTACAAATAAAATAATAATTATTAAAACAAACAGAGGACTTGATAAATATCAAGTCCTCTGTTTATTATCTTGTTCTTACACTTCTGATGGAGTTTCTTCTGCAGAAACAGTCTCTCCAACTTCTGCGGCAGCCTTAGCTTCAGCTTCTGCAGCGGCTTTTGCTTCGGCCTCTGCCTGAGCTTTAGCTTGAGCTTTTTTAGAAAGTTTTACTGTTTCTTTTTTAACGTAATTTAGTGTACCGTCATCGTTGCAGTTTTTAATAAGATAAGCGACTGTTTCTGTCGGTTGTGCGCCTTTTTTAACCCATTCAAGAGCAGAAACTTTATCTAATTTCATAACTTTTGTTTTAGGGTTATAATGTCCTAATTCCTGAACAGGTCTGCCTTCACGTTTAGTAGTTGAATTAATTACGATAATTCTGTATGTAGGGTTTTTCTTTGCACCCAATCTTTTTAATCTGATTTTTAACATTTTTAAATTTTCCCTTATTTTTGTGTAACTGTCGGGAATATCACTCAACGCAGCCGCCGCTTTGATTGTCATTCCCTTGAACAAGGCTAAGAGGAATTACCCTGTACCAAATTTATAAAATCACAAAAACTTTTACTAATCAAGTATTGTTTAACAAAACATAATATATTTCATTTTTAATATATAATATTTTATATGAAAAAATATGACTTTTACATAGTTCCTACACCGATTGGAAATCTTAAAGATATTACACTCAGAGCAATAGAAGTCCTAAAATCAGTTGATATTATTGCCTGCGAAGATATGAGAGTAACCCAAAAACTTCTTAACCACTTTGATATAAAAACCAAATGCATTTCTTATCATAAATTTAACGAAAAAGAACGTGTTAGTTTATTTTTGGAAATTTTAAAAAAGGGAGAAAAAATCGCACTGGTATCAGATGCAGGAACTCCGCTTTTCTGCGATCCCGGAGCTGTTGTTGTTAAGGAACTGAGGGAACATAATTTTTCTGTAACATCACTACCGGGAGCAAATGCTGTTGCGACATTCCTTTCACAGGTTCCAAGAGATGGTGAAGATTTTATTTTTACCGGCTTTCTGCCAAAGAGCAGAACACAAATTGAGGGAATCCTAAAAAGATATAAAACAACTGATATTGTATTCTATGATTCGCCAAACAGAATTTTAAACACGCTTGAAATAATCAGCGAATGTCGTCCGGAATCTGTAACAGCAATCGGCAGAGAACTTACTAAAATTTTTGAAGAAGTAGTGATTGATAAAACAAATAATGTTATAGATTATTTTAAAATGAATACACTTAAAGGCGAGATTGCCGGAGCAGTATTAAGAGAAAATATTTCAAATACAAACGCCGATGTTGATGAAAAAATTTCCGTATTGAAAGCTAAAGGTTTTAAAGCAAAAGAAATTTCAATAATTTTATCATCGTTATATAAAGTGAACAAAAATGACATTTATCAAAAATGTCTAAACTAATAATATCAGTACTTTTCGGCTTACTCATACAAATAGTTTAATTATAATTTACATATTCCACTTTTTTTAATTTATGATATAATATTTTTAGGATAGTATAATTGAAGTTTTTAAGGTAGAGATTTTTTGAATTCATTGAACAAAATATGTATATCTTTAATAGCCCTGCTATTGGTTACCCTGTGTCCTTTGCAGAGCTTAGCCGAAGAAAATTTTTGGGGTGATACGGTTGATTCTCAGGTGAATAACATTCAACCGCCTTCTGCCGTACAAACTGAAACTACTCCTGAATTTAATACATCTGCCGAAAAAACTAAAAATACTAAAGGCTCCAAAATTATAAAAGATATCGAAATTCTTGGAAATAATGTTATTGAAAAATCTCTCATACTTCAACAAATGCAGCTCCAGAAAGGCGAGCCATACTCAAGAGAAGCCGTACAACAAGATCTGAAAGCGATTTATCAGCTAGGGTATTTCACAGAAAAAATGAAAGCTATCCCCGTCAATAACCATGACGGAACCGTTACCTTAAAAATTATCCTTGAAGAAAATGCCCCGATAACGGACTTTACAATTGAAGGAAATACTGTTATCTCTACCGATGAAATACTCACCTATCTGCTGCCTATGAAAGGCAAGCCGCAAAATATCGCACAGATTAATGATGCCATAGCCAAAATTCAGGACTGCTACAGTTCAAAAGGCTACATTCTGGCAAGAATTGATTCCGTAACGGACGACCCTGACGGAACAGTCAACATCAGTATCAAAGAAGGTGCTATCAACAAAATTATGATTGCCGGAAACGAAAAAACAAAGGATTATGTAATTGAACGAAATATCCTGACAGAACCCGGTATGATTTACAATGAAAATCTTCTTAAAGAAGATTTGGTAAGACTCTATGCCACTCAGGCCTTTAAAGATGTCACAAGAGAAATTGAACCGACAGAAGAACCTGATAAGTATGATATAACAATTAATGTTGAAGAACAGAGAACCGCAAGCGTCTCAATAGGCGGCGGTATCGACTCTGTTACAGGTGTTTTCGGTTCAGTCGGAATTGCTGACAACAATTTCCTCGGCAGAAATGAAAGACTTTCTCTAAACGGTATAGTAGGTACAGGTGTAATTCTAAATGATGCTTCAATTAAACGCAGAATGAACCTTCAGGCTGAATTAAGCTACTTTAAACCATACTTCTATAATGCAGATACTTCATTAATGAGTAAAATTTTCTACCGCGACTTCGGAAGCTATCAGGTTCCTCTTGCAATTGAAAGAAGAATAGGTGCAGAAGCCACTGTTGCACACCGCATGAAAAGCAACAAACACGTAACTTCAACCTTCTCTCTGGGTATTGAAAACATTGATGTGTCAGAAGGTGACGGGGCTAAAATCAGCAGCCTTTATTCAAAATATAATATCCCGATTTCAGAGCGTGCAAAACAGCTAGAAGGCGGGTTCTTCCTATCATTAAGCCCTGCATTATTATATGACACAAGAGATAATGCAACCGTCACACGTAAAGGTACCATGGCAAGTATCAGGTTTGATGAAGAAATCGGAATTATTGATTTTGACAAAACCCACGGTAAGTTAACCGGTATGGTAAAACAATACATTCCGGTAGGGAAAAAATCTTCGTTATCATTTACTGCAAAGGGCGGAGGCAAACTCCACGGCGACAATATGCCTGAGGTAATGGCATACAGACTGGGCGGTCCATATACTGTAAGAGGGTTTAAAATGAGCGGTGTCGGTACAGGTGATGCCTTTATCATGGGCAGTGTAGAATTTGCAACTCCAATTCCGTTCTTAGACAGAACCCGTATTAACTTCTTAAATAACCTGAGATTTACGGTATGGGCAGATGCAGGTAAAATATTTAACCCGTCCATTACGGATGAAATATACGACAGACCGTTATATGCAGTATCAGCCGGTGTAGGTTTAAAACTGTATATTCCGGGTATGGGACCACTTTCAATTGATTACGGTATTCCGCTTACCAATCCGGGTGATAACGGCAGCAGAAGCGGTTACTTTACTTTTGGTGTAGGCGATATAATGTACTAATATAATAAAATACTTAGGAGGTATTAAATGAAAAAATTTAAATTAGCAGCACTTTTAATGACAGCAGGATTATTTTTATCATTAGGTAATCAGGCAAATGCAGCAGGAATCGGATATATTGATTATCAAAAAGTTCAGGACAACTTTCCTTTTGCACAACAGGCCATAAAAGAAATTGATGCGAAAGCTCTTGAAATGCAGCAATATATGGTTGATAAAGAAAAACAATACAAATCTTTAGATACTCCTTTGAAAAAACAAAACTTCGAAGAACAAACCGCGAAAGAATTTAAGCTAAAACAAGATAATTATATGAAGTTAAAAGCTCAAAAAGAAGAACAAGTTTATAATAAAATTCAAGCAGCAACTAAACAGGTTTTAGTACAGCAGAAGCTTGACGCAATAGTTGACTACAGAGTAATTTTTGTTGGTGGTGTAGATATATCTGATTTAGTAATACAAAAATTAAAAAGCGGTCAATTTTAATTCCTAAGGAGCAACAATGCACTATTCTGAACACGGAGAACAGTATCATATAGGTCTAACCCCGGAAGATGTCGGAGAATATGTAATATTGCCCGGAGATCCTAAACGGTGCAAAAAAATTGCCGAATATTTCGACAATCCGCAGCTTGTTGCAGACAGACGCGAATTTACAACCTATACCGGCTATCTGGAAGGCATTAAGGTAAGCGTGACTTCAACCGGTATAGGCGGTCCGTCCGCTGCAATTGCATTAGAAGAACTCGTTAATATAGGGGCCAAAACATTCATAAGGGTTGGAACCTGCGGCGGGATGGATATTAATGTTAAAGGGGGAGATATTGTTATTGCAACAGGTGCCATAAGAATGGAAGGAACCACAAAAGAATACGCCCCGATAGAATTTCCTGCAGTTGCCAACCTCGATATAATAAATGCACTTGTACAATCCGCGAAAAATCTGGGATTCGATTATCATACAGGCATCGTTCAATGTAAAGATTCTTTTTACGGCCAGCATAATCCGGAAAGAATGCCTGTCAGTTACGAACTTATGAATAAATGGGAAGCCTGGAAAAGACTTGGCTGTCTTGCGTCAGAAATGGAATCCGCTGCACTGTTTATAGTGGGAAGCCTTCTAAAAGTAAAAGTAGGTTCTGTATTCTTAACAGTAGCAAATCAGGAAAGAGAAAAACAAAAACTTGAAAATCCGGTTGTCCACGACACTGACAAAGCAATAAAAACTGCTATAGAAGCCATAAAAATACTTATTTCAGAAAACAAGGAGTAATTATGTTCAATAAAAAAATGCAGTACGTTATAAAAACCTGCTCAAGCGAAAACACACAGGAACTTCAAAATTTATTAAACGAAATGTCCATGAACAACTGGGAGCTTTACAGCATGCAGGAAGTTGAAAATGATGAGGGACAGGTTCTATGCCACTGCATTTTCATGAAAGAAGCCGAATACGGGGCATCTGAAACTAATGCGGATGTCATAAATATATCAAATTTTAAAACCCAGATGGAAAAAATGCTTTCTCCATCCCAATCACCTTATGACATCTGTCTCGAAATTCAGGGAAAAATAAGAGAACAGAAAGCTAAAATAGCTAAAATTAAAGATGAACTGGAAGGGGAAGCTCCTGCATCTGTCAGCAGAAAAAAACTTAATGACAAAATTTCGGCAGGCTTGAAAGAGCTAGATGAGTTAAAATTGCAGTTAGCAAAAGCAACATCCCCTAATGCAATGTATTCACTGTTAAAAGAAGAAAAATTATCAATACTTTTAAGCGAAGAAATTTTAGGCTATGTAAATCCTAATCAGGAAATACTTGAAGAAGAACTTATATCGGAAACCGTAAAATCCCGTCTTAATCTTACTGAAAATCTGGGATTTATTATCCCGAAAATTGTTTTCCAAGATGATGAAAGCCTTAACCCGTATGAATTCTCTATAAAAATCAGAGGGCTTGAAGTTTTTAAATCTTGTGTTTATCCGGGATTTCTAATGTACTATGCAGATGAATTACATCTTGAAAAGAAAATTAAAGACTCGGTTAGTGACGTAGATAAAATA
The DNA here is from genome assembly GCA_944324015.1 of Candidatus Gastranaerophilales bacterium. GTDB lineage: Bacteria > Cyanobacteriota > Vampirovibrionia > Gastranaerophilales > Gastranaerophilaceae > Stercorousia. The sequence continues at coordinate 6,322 of CALUUR010000028.1, read as the reverse complement.
ACAGGCAAAAAAACAGTCTGGATAGAAAAAGATAAAACAAAAGATTTCTGGCAGGACGGAATATCAAGTGCACAGTATATTGCACAGGCTCTGGAATTTTGTGCTGTAAAATATGTTGATGACCTTCTTGACTATGAAGAACTCGACAAATATATTGACGTTGTTAATAGTAAAAACGAATTTCTTGTGTCAAATATAATTCCGGACTTTCTGTCGCTATCGGATCTCAGATTTGTTTTAACAAGTCTTGTCAGAGAAAAAATTTCAATAAAAGACATCACATCAATTTTTGAAAAAATAAATGACTTTGCAGCTGACAGTACAAAATCTGACTTAATAAAAAAATTAAGATTATCTTTATCGCGGCAGATATGCAAAAACAATCAAAATTCAGAGGGAATAATAAGTGCATTTGAAATTTCTGAAGAAACATTAGACAAATTCTGCCCTAACTTTGATGAAAATGATGATGCAATAATCCGGATTGATGCTGATTTTGCGGAGCAGCTTGCGGATAAATTAAATAAAAAAATAAAAAAATTAAATATCGAAAATCCAAAACTCCTTGTGCCATTGGAATTCAGACATCTTATTTTTACACTTTTAAGTAATTACATGAATAATATAACTGTCCTGTCAAGAGAAGAGATAGGATGCAACGCACAAATAGAAATAATTTCAGAAATATAAAAAATTACTAACAAAAAAATTTTTGTTTGAGTTTTAAGAATAGTATGAAGATATTAGGGATAAATAATACAATTACATTTGAAAGGCGTCCAACCAAAGACGAAGAACCAAAAATCCGGGAAGCATGCCTGAAAGCATATGAGGCAATGGGCACAACAGACAGAGTTGTAATAACACATGGTTCATGTTTTCCTGCTTTGGATAGAAATACATATATAGGCTCTCCTTATGGAAAAGCTGCAAAAGAATACATCAAATTTTTACAGCTATACGGCTTTAACGGCAACCAGCTCGGGCCGGGGGGAGAACTTGAAATGAGCGGTGATTTTGTCAACACATCACCTTATAATTCATCAGCTTTTGCTAAAAACAAATTATTTATTGATTTAAGTGAACTTACAACTGAAAAATACGGAAAAATTCTGTCACAAGAAACATATAATAATATCACTGCACTTCCTGAAATTACGGATAAAAATTATGATATGACCGATTTTAATCAGGCTCTGAAAACATATAATACGGCTCTCAAAGAAAGTTATAACAATTTTAAAGTAAATCTTGCAAAACACCAACCGGAAACAATTGCATTAAATAAAGAATTTCAAGATTTTTTGGATAAACATAATGAACGCTTAACAGATGAAGGTATATTTAAAGTTTTAGCTAATTATTATCAAACAGACTATTTTAAAAACTGGGATAATGAGCTTGACAAAAATTTAATACCCGGTGTAAAAAATGGAGATATTAATTCTATAAAAAGATATAATTCCATAAAAAAAGCCAATAAAAATTCTATTGAACAATACAAATTTGAACAATTTATTGCAACTAAACAAATCAAAGAAAATAAAGAATGGCGTGATAAAATACATTTTAAATATATAAATGATCTTTTAATTGGCTGTTCAAATATGGATGAATGGCGTTTTAAAGATGCATTTCTCAACGATTATAGCATAGGCTCTTACGAATATTCAGGGGAACATCAGGTTTGGAAGATTCCTGCTTTAAATCCGCAAAAAATGTTTAAAGGCGCCGATATGAAACTAAATACGGGCGGACAATTTTTAAAAGATAAAATTGATTCAAATCTTGAATTTTGTGAAAATACAAGAATAGACCATGCTTTAGGGCTTGTAGAACCGTACATTATAAAAAATGACAGTATAATGTATGATGAAAATGGAAACCTTAAATACGATAAACTTCAAGGTTCCTATATGTCACAAACCTATAAAGATGGACAAAAAATTGATGATTACTATAATTATCCGCGTATTCTTGAAAAAATAGTTCTCCCTGCACTCAAAGAAAAGGGCTTGGCTACTGATTATATAATATGGGAAACATTGTGCAGTAACCCTGAACTATTCATTAAAATATATTATCAGACTCTCAACCTGCCGGGGTTAACACAACTTGAATGGTCAAAAAAACAAAATAGTCCGGAAAGGAACTGGCATCTTGTAGGTTCACATGATTCACAACCTGCACAGCTTATGGTAAAAGATAACAATATAAGAAACTATGACAATGGTGCCTGGAATCCTTTTTATCTTGCAGGATATCTGAATCAAGACCCAATAAGACTTGAAGAAAATAAAAAACTATGTGAAAAGCTTTCATCGCATGAAAAAACCGGTGAAGCTCTTGATAAAGCCAATAAAGAACTTGTAAAAGCGAAATTTGCAGAACTTTTAACAAGCAAAAAATTTGAAATCTCATTTGCAGATTTATTTGGAATTACTGATATAATATACAATACATCAAGACAAGATAATCCTGACAGTTGGAAAGAGCGAATATCTCCGGATTATTTAGACAAATATTATAGCAATCTTTCAAGCGAAAGCCCTACAGCTTTGAACATGCCGGAAATTTTAAAAATGGCTCTTCAGGCTAAAATTGATATGAAGGTTGTAAATAGTCAAAATCAAGAAGTAACAAGACAGCAATTATACGCCAAATACCAGCCTCTTCTTGACGAACTGCAAAAATATTCCGACATTTTAAAAGAACCTGAGCCTGAAAAAGTTTAATTCTTTTACTCATCTCTGTGAGTTCCCACTTCAATACCTGGAACACATAAGAATAAAGGTACAATTCTCTGGATAAATGAGGCCCCCTTTGATTTATCAGCCATCAAAGAAACGGCCATACCTAAATCATCAACATGCGGAGCAAAATCACTGCCCTTTATGTTTCTTTCAACCTTCTTATGAAAAAGTTTTTCATTCAGGAAATTTGAAACTTTGTTTCCTGCAATAATACCAATACCTAAAGAAACAATTGTAGCAACAGAACCCGGAATTACTTTTATAATTTTATTAAAATTTTTTGCAAATTTTCCTTTACTCTTTAACTGCGGCATAACACCGAGGATTTTTTCTTTATTAGCTTTATACAAGCGGGAAGCTCCGCCGACACATGCTACCGGGACAAGAACATTGCCGAGAATCTGATTAACAGACTCTCTCAATTTAGATTTAAAATGTTTTTTATCATCAAAAATTGCACCGCCAAGTAAGCCCCCGGCAACAGAGGCTGATGCCATAGACATAATTTCTTTTTCTTCAAGTTCAATAGTTTTTTTGTCAGGATGCTTTTTATCAAATAATCTGAAAACAGCCCAATCTTTAACAGGAGTATTTTTAATTGTCGAAGGTTTTAAAGAAAATCCCTGTTTTTTTGCAATTATAGCGAGTGCCGCTCCTACACCGAGAGCCGAAGTTAAAATAACTCCGGACTTCAAATATTTATTAGGTTCATCATCATATTTATAAGAATTTCTGTGTTTATCAGGAGTATATCCGTTAAAATATGTTAGCTTGCCAATCATACAACTACCTTCTGTTTCAATTTTAACAAAAACACTAAATAAAAAACATTGTTATTTTTTCGTATATTTTTTACAATTCTTAATTAGTGTACAACTTACATCACATGTTGTAACAAAATATTAAAAAAAGTTAATCTAAAAGCAAAAAAAAACATTCAGGATTATTAATAAAAATGTTCTAACGGAAATTTATTATGGAAGTAAGACCTCAGACAATTTCACAATTCAGTTATCCCCGCAGATTTGTACGCGGACTGGCAAGCCGCAGTATGGCACCTTTAATTTTACTAGAATGTTTTGTTACAGGCGGGAGAACTGTTCAGGCATATCAAAGAGGCGGGTTTGAAGAAGCAAGGGAACGTTTCACAGAAGAAACAATAGGAGCATTATTCTGGTTTGCCGGTGTCAAAATGTTCAATAAAATGAACGATTGGATTGGGAAAAAAATTTTAAAATTACATACTGCTAATTTTGATGCTCAGGAAGATGGTGTAAGAAAACCGCTTAAAAATTTTCTTTATGATGATAAGCAGTTAAAGGCACAGGCAAAACTTGCAGGAAAAACCGGGAAATTGATTAAAAATCTTACAAAAGAACAAATTGCTGTATTTAAAGCTTTAAAAATAGGTTCAAGTATCATACTTGCAAATGTTTTGGTAGGTCTTGTAGTTCCAAAAATCAACCAGCATATAACTGCAGTATATCATGAAAAGCACTTCGGACAGAATAAAGAAAATAAAGATAATTTATCAAATACGCATCAGATGAATTATGGACAGATTAAAATGGACAAATTTTTAAAATCCGAAGATAACAAACATATTCCGTTTGGAATGAATTATAATGCTCTACTTTCTATAGCAAACAAATTTGAAAATGATGCGACTTACCAGCTTCTTTCAACAGATGTAGGTATAGCAGGCGGTCGTGCTGTCAGTTCAAGGAACAAACATGAAAGAACAGAAGTCTTATTCCGTGACTTAACATCAATATACTTCTATATGTTTAGTATGCCGAATATTAACAGATGGCTCAACCAGATAGAAGATGGAAGGAAAACAAGGCTTGACCCTGTTGCAGCAAAACAAGTTACGGATCACCTTGAAGCCGTATTAAAAGAAAACGGCGGTAAAATGGATGTAGAATCATTTGCCAGAGCTGCAATCGGTGATAATAGCAATGTCGGTTTTATAGACAGAGATTTAATACGTAAATTTGACGAACATAAAGTTATCACTCTTGATGAATTCAAATCATACTTAAAACAAACAAAACAATTTACAGATAAAGATATCTCCAAATATACAAATCTTGCTGAACGTATGTCAAAACTTCAACCGGAAGTTGAAGGAGTATCAGTTCTTACCAAAAATCAGGTAAAAGATATCTTTAGAGAAGGGGCAATTAACATGCCTGAATTTCTTCAGAATGTATTTAGCGTAGCAACAAAAAATGCTTCAACAGACAAATACAGTTATGTAAATTACGAAAAACTTACAGAACTGAAAGAAGATATTTTCCAGTATGTTTCTAAGATTATAGAAAAAGCTCGAAAAAATAAAACAGAAATTACATCACAAGTTCTTGAAAAAGCCTCACGCGAAAACTTTATTAAAAATACCTGCAATTGGTCTGTAGGTTTTGCAATCTCTGCATTATTCCTATCTACGCTAATCCCGAAAATACAATATTGGATTACACGAATTACAACAGGAAAAGACAATTTCCCCGGAACTGCAGACTATTCAAATGATCCCAAAAAAAATGAAAACAAGCTGTTTAAGCGAAAAAAATAATTTTTATACCGGTAGCATTTTATGCTTGTAAAATATTTTTGCCCGTGTAATAATTTTGTTATCGAAAGGCTTGTCATGTCAAACACTTTAGTATATTTACTCGATGGAAAAATATATATTAACCTTACTAACAGATGTACAAATGACTGTATCTTTTGCCTTAGAAAAGATAAAAGTGATGTAAAGGGACAGGAACTCTGGCTTGATAATGAAAATTCGACAGCCGCTGATGTAATAAAACAATTTGAAACTTTTGAGCCGACAAAAGAAATTATATTCTGCGGTTATGGCGAGCCTATGATGAAACTTGAGGTTTTAAAAGAAGTAGCTAAATATATCAAAGGGAAATATCCGGATACAAAAATCCGTGTCAACACAAACGGACATGCCAATTTTGTTTATAAAAAAAATGTTGTGCCGGAATTAAAAGGACTTATTGATGAATTCTCAGTAAGCTTAAATGGTGCAACAAAAGAAGAATATGATGAACTTTCGCAGCCAAAATTTGATGAAGCTTACAATGAGATGAAAAAATTTATTAAAGCATGCTCTGATGAAGGGATATCAGTAGTTGCAAGCGTTGTTGAAGGATATAAAGGCAGACACCTTGATCTTGAAAAATGCGAACAAATCGCAAAAGACTTAGGCGCCAAATTCAGAGTAAGAGAATGGATTCCGGCAGGTTATTAAAATTGAAAGGAAAGAAATGAAAATTTCGGCAATAAGTTTCGGAAACAAACCACAAAAAACATTTGAAGAAATTCAAAATGAACAATTAGCTAAACTTTTTAAACAATACCAGAAAGAACCTTTTGAATATGCAAGAATAGACTACTTTAAAACTAAACAACCTAAGGTTACAACTTACCCGAGGAAAAATTTATTTAAAAATATTATTAATAAATTATCTAAATTAATAACTAAATAAGAAAGAAAGGACGAAACATGAACATTTTAGACAAAATCATGAAACCGAAATCAATAGCGGTTA
>CALUUR010000027.1 GCA_944324015.1 Candidatus Gastranaerophilales bacterium | reverse complement strand
AGCATGACATCTTGACCTCTTGCCCTCCAAACTTCCAAAATCAGCCCTCTCTCTAACTCTCTCCCGAGACGAGAGAACGCTTATAAACTTCCTTATGCAGGAAAAGAATTTAGTATTTAGTGAGCTGCGCTCACCGATACTAGCCTGCCCTCCTGCCTTCCGAGCTTCCTGACCTCTTACTAAGCTTAGAGTGCCCCCCCCCCCCGACTTTACAAAACTTAACGATATCACTCATAAAAATTTTCCTCTCTTAATTGCAACATTATAATTATAACAAAGATTCACGAACATTTCAAGATAGAGATTAGATTTCAAAAATTATTTCTAAACCGTATATTTGATATTGTAAAAGTTTTTTCCCTGATTATCCGATACAATATTCGGAGGTTAAAATGGCTAGAATAATTGAAGGAGAAAGACGAATTATAAAAATGTCTGTTGATGACATTTTAAACATTGTAAGAGAATACCAGAAAATTTGTAAACACTCATGCTGTTATGACCATACAAGAGAGCTGCTTGCAAAAGCTGATTTTTACGTTCCTGAAGATATATAATACAAAATCTATAAAATATGCCCGTCCTCTATTTTATATATTTGTACATCCTTTAAAAATTCATTTTCAAAAAGAACGGTGTCAACCGAGGTTATAATTGTCTGGGTATTTTGATTAATAGATTTTAAAAGATAATTTTGTCTTATATCATCAAGTTCCGCAAGAACATCATCCAAAAGCAAAACTGGCTCATCCCCTGTTTTATCAGTAATTATGTCAAGCTCAGACAGTTTGAGCGCAAGAACTATTGTTCTTTGCTGTCCCTGCGAGGCAAACTTTGTTGCTTCATTATTATTTATATAGAAAATTATATCATCTCTATGCGGACCTACACATGACTGCCCCCGCCTTAATTCTTCGGCTTTACGTTCATCCAAAGACAATTTAAACGCATTCGAAATGTCTTCAAGTTCTGTTTCTCCATTCAAAAAAGAACAGTCATAATCTATTTTTAAATTTTCAGTTTCACTTATAATCCTGTGTTTTTCACATGCTATACGTTCAATCTCTTTTAAAAATTTTTTTCTGAGAAAAATTATGTTACTGCCAGCTATAACGAGCTGCTCATTATAAACATCAAGAAGTGTTTCATTTGCATTACCCGTTTTTAAATAATCTTTCAACAGATTATTTTTTTGAACACGAATTTTATCATACTTCGACAGCCTGTCATCATAAGCAGGATATATTTGTGATATGGCGCTGTCAAGCCAATCACGTCTGTCTGAAGGATTTCCTCTAAGCAACAGCAAATCCGCGGTTGAAAAAAGAACCGTTTTTAAAACAGTTTTAAAATTCTTAGGGATTGTTTTAACCTTATTAAGCTTTAATTCTCTTTTTTTTTCTCTTGAATAAGAATAATCAAGTTCAATATCTGTATTTGCTTTTAACAGGTTAGCATTAATCTCAGTATATTCAGCATCAAAATTTATCAACTCAACATTGTTTGAAGTCCTCTGACTCTTTAATGCAGAAAGCAGATAAATACTTTCAAGAATATTTGTTTTACCCTGAGCATTTTTACCGATAATAAGAATTTTTGCAGAATTCAAATCCAGCTCTAAATCCCTGCAGTTACGGTAGTTCGTAAGCTTTATATCCCTTAATCTCATAAAAAAATTATACCTCAAATATATGATTTCTTGATTTTATATAGACTATTGTAAAAATTTTTTATATAATAAATTTTATAAATAACTAAAATAAGGAAGTATTATGTTACCGATTATCTCAGAAGAGAACGCAGCAGAGGCTTTTAGTGAAATCTTTAAAGATATGCCGGCGTGGCGAAAAAAAATGATTCACTATATAAAAGACGAAAATCCGGAAATAAATACTGCTATTATAGAAGCATCAAACAAAACTGATTTAGATCCCAAAGCTGTTGCCCTTGGAGCATATATGACATATACTTTAATTGAATTGGCAATGAAAGAGAATGATGCTTTAATGAACTTCCAGGAAGGATAAAATATGTTAATTGAAGAACTTTTAGAAAAACTTGTTGCAGACGGCGGTTCCGACTTACATATTTCAAGCGGTTTGCCACCTGTTGCCCGTATAGACGGTAATCTTACCAGATACGATTATCCGGCTCTCAGCCCCGATGACGTTGAAACTTTGTTGTTTCCTATGCTTTCAAATGAACAAAGACGTACTTTAGAACAAACCTGGGAGTTGGACTTTTCATACGGCATTGAAGGATTAAGCCGTTTCAGGGTTAACTTTTATAAGGATAAAGGCAACTACGCGGCAGCATTCAGAACAATTACTTCTATAGTACCTTCATTTGATAAATTAGGGCTTCCTGAAGTTGTAAGAAAAATGGCTGAAAAACCAAGAGGGCTTATTCTTGTAACAGGTCCTACAGGTTCAGGTAAATCTACAACACTTGCTGCAATGATTGACTATATTAATACAAACAGGGCAGAACATATTCTTACAATTGAAGACCCTATAGAATTTGTTCATACTTCTAAACAAAGTATTATACACCAGAGAGAACTCGGAATGGACACAAGATCATTTGCAAACGCACTGAAATCCGCTCTTCGTGAAGATCCTGATATCATTCTGGTAGGCGAGATGCGTGACCATGAAACAATTGCGTTAGCACTGACAGCGGCAGAAACAGGCCACCTTGTTTTCGGGACACTGCACACATCTTCTGCAGCACAAACAATTGACCGTATCATCGACGTATTCCCCGAAGGCCAGCAGCAGCAGATTCGTGTACAGCTTGCTAACTCTCTTGTTGCAGTATTTTCACAAACATTATTACAAAAACTTCAGCCGGACGGAACTAAAAAAGGCCGTGTAATGGCACAGGAAATCATGCTTGTTACACCTGCCATTGCAAACCTTATCAGAGAAGCTAAAGCTGCCCAGATTTATTCTACGATACAGATGAACTCGGCAATTGGTATGCAGACTCTTGAAATGGCACTTGCCTCACTATATAAACAAAATCTCATAACAATTGAAGATGCTCTCCAGCGTTCATCACGGCCTGATGAATTAAAACGTCAGCTCGGTGCAGGCTAATATAAGACTTAAAAAAGCCGGTGTTTCAACACCGGCTTTTTTATTTGGTTTTGTTTGTGATAAAATTTTAGTATAAAGAAATTTATAACTGAAAAGGAATTAGAAAATGGCACAACAAACAACACATGAACCTAGTTCTACAAAAGAACAAATAAGACAAACAAGAATACAAAAACTTGCGGATTTAGCTGACAAAGGTGTAAACCCTTATCCTTATTCTTTTGACAAAGATGCCGATGCAGCTTATTTGCAGGATAAATACAAAAATCTTGAAGCAGGGGTTGAAACAGATGATAAATATTCTGTAGCAGGCCGTGTAATGGCTATACGTAATACCGGTATGTTTATTGACTTAATGGATGCTTCGGGTAAAATTCAAATTTTCTCTCATAAAGAAAATTTATCAGAAGAGCAAATGAAAATTTTAAAATTAATTGACATCGGTGATATTGTAGGGTTTACAGGAACAGTAAGAAGAACTCCGAGGGGTGAACTTTCAATTAAATCTAACTCTTTAAAACTTCTTTCCAAAGCTCTTCTTCCTTTGCCGAACAAACAGATAAGCAAAGAAAAAATGGAAGAACTAACCCATTACCACGGACTTACTGATGTTGAGCTGAAATACCGTCAGAGATACGTTGATTTAATTGTAAATGAGGACAGCAGAGATACATTCCGTAAAAGAAGCCTTATTATACAGAAAATCAGAGAATATCTTGCAAAACAAGGATATCTTGAAGTTGAAACTCCGATTTTGCAGACAATGGCATCAGGCGCAAATGCAAGACCTTTTACAACCCATCATAACGCTCTGGAAATGGATTTGACTTTAAGAATTGCACTGGAATTGTATCTGAAAAGATTAATTGTCGGTGGTATATCAGAACGAGTATATGAAATCGGAAAATGTTTCAGAAACGAAGGTATTGATACACGCCATAATCCAGAATTTACAATGATAGAGTTATATCAGGCTTATGCTGACTATAACGATATGATGACCTTAACCGAAAATATGGTGGCTTATGTTGCTCAGGAAGTTCTCGGAACATTAAAAATTAAATATGGGGAACACGAAATTGACCTGACTCCGCCATGGGATAGAAAAACGATGCTCGGGTCTATTAAAGAGGCCACCGGTATTGACTTTATGGAAATCTATACACCAAAACAGGCAATTGATACAGCAAGAAGCCTGAATGTTCAGGTTGATGATACAATGAACTGGGGACAGGTTGTTGAAGCTGTATTTGAAGCAAAAATTGAACCCGGCTTAATTCAACCATGCCACATTATTGATTATCCGAGAGAAATTTCTCCTCTTGCAAAAGTTCACAGAGATAATGACAGACTGACCGAACGTTTTGAAACAAGAGTAAACGGCTGGGAAATTGCAAACGCTTTCTCCGAACTTACTGACCCTATTGATCAGAGAATGAGATTTGAAGCGCAGGCTCAGGCAAAAGCAGCAGGTGATGAAGAAGCAATGGAAATTGACGAAGACTTCATTACAGCTCTGGAATACGGTATGCCCCCGACAGGCGGAATGGGAATGGGTATAGACAGACTTGTAATGCTCCTTACAAACTCGCCGTCAATTAGAGATGTAATTGCTTTCCCGACTATGAGAACAAAAGATTAATAATAAATTACGACTTAATACCATAAAAAGAAAAGACCGGCCCCCACCGGTCTCTTTTTATGAAAGATGAAAGGAGCTGAAATATCATAATTATTAGTAATAAGTTATTTTCCAACCGTCATTGATAACCCTTGCAGCACAGGTTAAACCTGATGCAGCTTTATTACAGTTGTATGTGTTATCATTTCCGGCAGCAACAATGTCTTTTCCATCCAGAACAAAAGCAAATATATCACGTCCAAGCTGGTTTGGATACGAATTTCCGTTTACATCAATAATAAATACAACAGAATCTTTCTTAACATTTACGCCGAATTCAGAACTAATAATGTCTTTTGGATAAACATTAATAAGCACATTCATTCCGTCAACCAGAGTAAACATATACTGATACATTTGTGCGCGCTGCAGGTAAACTTTTCCGCTTAAAAATTTTGTCGGGTACTGCCAGCAGCCGGTCGAATTTGAGCATTCTCTTATAACCTTAAAATACGGTTTAAAGTATGAAAATGCCAGTGCAGATGAATCCTGTGAATATTGGTCTAACCCCCAATAATTTGGTGACGATCTGTCCAGAATTACATACATAGTGACCTGACTTATTGAGGTATAGAATTTTTTTAATGCGGCAATATTTTTTGTATCATTAAATTTTGCCATCAAACCAAATATTGTTAAAGATGCAATAACTCCTATAACCGCAATTGTAAATAATGCCTCGGAAAGTGTAAGACCGGAATGTCTTTTGTTAGAAATTTTATAATTCATAAGCACGCCTCATATCTCTTTTGATAAAAGACTTTTAACAATACATATATATTAATTATATACCCAATAATAATAAGGGATTAACAGATTTATAAAGAAAGATTAAGAATTATGAATTATTCTAAATATTTTATAGTCCAGCCATCACGAATTATTCTGGATACACATGTCCATCCTTTGCCTGATGTTGTACAATCAGAAACATCATCAAGTCCCGCAGGTTTTAACCCTTCATGAGTAATTACAAATGCAAACATATCACGGCCAATCTGATTTGGCAAAGTATCCGCATTTACATCAACCCAGATAATCGGACACGGATAATCCACATCAACACCAAAACTTCTGGCATTTGCAGTATCATAAATATCTATTAAAATATTCACACCATCTGCAAGAGTATAAGCATATTGATACCAGCTTGTATTATGCGCATCCCAATACACACTGCCGTTAAGATATTTTGTCGGATATGCCCAGCAGCCGGGGACATTCGGGCATTCACGCATTGCATTAAAATAGGGCTTGTAATAATTATATATAATTTTTACAGGTTCTTCCAAACTATCTTCTATCCACCAGTATGCAGGCGACTCATGCTCTGCAATAACTAAATTTGTTGCCTGCTGAAGGACAGAATAAGTTTTTTTTAAAGCCGCCATGTGTTTTTGATCCGGAACTTTATTTGTAAGAGAAGGTATAGTTAAGGCCGCAACAACACCCAGTATACCAAGAGTAACAAGCACTTCTGCTAAAGTAAATGCACGCCGGTATATATTACCTTTATACAAACTATATCGATTAGCTTCTTCATCTAAAGTTAAAGCATCATTAGTATACATATTATTATTTTAGCACTTTTTTTATATTATATCAACAAGCAATTAGACTTTTTTAAATTTTTATTATAAATTACATCTATGTTTGAATATTATACCGAAACTTTAGAGAAATTAAAAGAAAACTCACACTTTAGAAATATAAAAAATTTTAGCAGAAAAGACGAAAAATATATTTACATAGATGATAAAAAATTCATTAATTTATCATCAAATAATTACTTAGGATTTGCTGACAACAAACAGATTACTGAAGAATTTTTAGAATTTGCCGGAGATAAATATTCTTTCGGAAGTGCATCGGCAAGACTCTTAACAGGGACTTTACCGCTTTATAAGGAACTTGAAAAACTTATATCTGATTTGTTTCATAAAGAAAATACACTACTTTTCAACAGCGGTTATCACGCAAATGTCGGAATAAACAGTTCTATAACATCAAGGGGTGATGTAATATTCTCGGACAAACTCAACCACGCAAGCATTATTGACGGGATGAGACTTTCTGAAAGTAAATTTTTCAGATATCCGCACAATAATATGCAAGCTCTTGAAAAACTTTTAATTCGAGAAAGAAAAAACTTTAAAAATGCTGTTATTGTTTCAGAAAGTGTTTTTTCGATGGATGGCGACATAGCAGACATTCAAAAACTTGTAGAACTAAAAGAAAAATATAACTGTATGCTTATATTAGATGAGGCGCATGCGTTTGGAGTTTTTGGTCAAAATGGCCTCGGCGTGACAGAAACTTTAGATTTGACAGATAAAATTGACTTAATCATCGGGACATTCGGTAAATCAATCGGTTCTATGGGCGCTTTTGCAGTCGGAAATAAATCAATTATAGATTATTTGATAAATAAAGCCCGTTCATTTATTTTTTCAACGGCATTACCGCCCGTTAATATTGCATTTTCAAAATGGATTATAGAAAATAAACTTCCTTATACCTTTGATAAAAGAATGAATATGTTAAAAATCGGACAGAAAGCCGGAAGCCAAAGCCACATAATACCTTTAATAATCGGAGGAAATAAAGAAACGATTGATACATGCAAAATTCTTTATAATAACGGATACTTTACACTTCCGATAAGACCGCCCACCGTACCTGAGGGAACTTCAAGAATAAGAATTTCTCTGACAACGGACATTAATGAAAAGGAGCTTTTTAATGCAATATCACTGGCTAAACAAAACAGATAACAAAAATCTTATAATATTTTTTACCGGATGGAGTTTTGATTATAACCCGTTTAAATTTTTAGAATTCGGGGAACACGATGTATTAATGTTCTATGATTACAGCAATTTGGATTTAATTCAAATACCCGAGTATGAAAATTATTCGCTGATAAGCTGGTCAATGGGCGTTTTTACTGCCTTTTTGCTAAAAGAAAAACTTCCTTCTTTTTCAAAAAAAATTGCAATAAACGGCACCCCATACCCGATTGATGACGAAAACGGCATACCGGTAAAACCCTTTATTTTAACGCTTAAACACGCAAGGCAAGGACTTGAAGGGAAATTTTACAGAAATATTTTTGATAATCAGAAAGGTTTTGAACACTATATGAAAAGTCCGGTCAAACGCTCAATTGAAAACAGGGTTGAAGAACTTAACAGTTTATACAAAGTTATCCAAAATACGGAACTTGATTACAAAAAATTTTACAATCAGGCAATTATAAGTGAAAATGACAAAATTGTGCCCGCAAAAAATCAAATTAATTTCTGGCAGAATAATGTACAATCATACAAAACCCTTGCAAGCGGACATTTCCCGTTCTATAATTTTAAGAGTTGGGAAGATATTTTAAAATGCAGATAAACCCTAAAATTATAAAAAAACAGTTTGAAAAAAGTATGGGAAAGTACAATGAAAATGCAATTGTACAAAAATTTACCGCACAAAAACTCGTAACAAATCTTGCCGGAATAAAAAATAATTTTAATAATGTTCTGGAACTTGGCAGCGGAACAGGACTTTTGACAGAAGAATTTGTAAAAAATATAAAATTCAAAAATTATTACGCTAATGATTTAACCGAAAAATCAAAAAAATATTTATCTCAAATTATTCCTGAATTTACCTTTATCTGCGGTAATGCTCAAAAAATTACCTCCTCAAAAAAGATGGATTTAATTATTTCAAATGCAATGTTTCAATGGTTTAACAACCTTGAAAAAATAAGCAAGCATTTAAAGAATATTCTTAATAACGAAGGTATTTTGGCATTTTCCACATTTTTACCGGAAAATTATAGAGAGATTAGAGAAATCAGCGGACTTTCTCTTAATTATAAGTCTATCGACGAGTTAAAATCAATATTCTCAAAAGATTTTGAAATCCTGTATACAGAAGAATTTAAATATATTATGAATTTTTCAAACCCTCTGGAAATTCTTGCACACATGAAAAATACCGGTGTAAATTCCCTCAATATGAAACAATGGACATTCAAAGAAGTTAAAAAATTCTGCGAAAAATACAAATCCGAATACCCTGAACTAACGCTTACATATTCACCTGTAATTGTAATTTGTAAAAAATTTACATAATAATAGCAAACAGCTATTTCCCATTTTATTCAGGGAAATATATTAATGTAGTTATCCAAGACTACCCGACTGTGGTTTTGAAAAATTTCTTTTTAGTTTATGCTAAAATAAAACAGAAAGGAGTTTTCTAATGAAAAAAAATGCCATTATTATTACCCTGATATTTGCAATCCCATTATTTGCATATATGCTTCTAACAGCTTCAAACAAGTCTACTGCGCAAACTGAACAAACAGGCAAACCACAGGTTATAAAGTTTACATCAGCAATGTGTCTTGACTGCCAGACGATGAACAAAATATTTAAAGAAATTTTCCCAAAATATGAAGGAAAAATAATTCTGACTGAAATTCAGGTTCAGGATAAAAACTCTTTCAATGACAATCAAATCAAAAAATATAATGTAACACTTGTGCCTACTATCATTTTATTAAACTCTCAGGGACAGCAGGTAAAAAGAATTGAAGGAGCAGTTTCAAAAGAAGAAATGGATAATTGCTTAAAAGGACTTGAATAATAATGGAACAATACATTAATCTTTTCTCACAACAGGGAAGTTTACCGATATTATTTGCATTATCTTTTTTAGGCGGGCTTATAGCCTCTATTTCACCTTGTTCGCTTGCAATGCTTCCGATTATTGTGGGATATGTCGGCGGATATTCTGATGCAAGACCGTTAAAAACATTTATTCAAATGCTTTTCTTTGTGTTCGGAACAGCAATTGTATTTTCTGTAATAGGTATAATATGCGCAATCACGGGGAAAGTATTTATCTCTTTTGCAGGCGGATATTTCGGAATTGTTCTTGCCGGAATAATTCTTGTTATGGGGTTAAAACTATTGGGAGTTCTTGATTTTGAACTTCCCGTAATAGTAAAGGAGATGCCAAAAAATGAACATACAAATACTTATTTGTACCCGATAATTCTGGGCGGAGTGTTTGCTCTTGCAGGAACACCCTGTTCAACCCCTATCTTAGCAGGGATAATGGCATTTGCTTCATTGTCGGCAAGTATTACAAGTGCAATTATTATGCTGTTTCTATTTTCGCTGGGGCAGGGGTTGATTTTAATACTGGCGGGCTTTATTACTTCGCACCTCAAAAACAGTAAATGGTTTTACAAACTTTCAGACTGGCTTTTAAAAATTAGCGGCGGTTTACTCGTCATTGCTTCAATATATATTTTTTATAAGATTTTTGCACCTCTTATTGTAAAATAGATACAAATGCGTTAAAATTATTGTATCTATAGACAACGGAGAGTAAAAAAATGAAAATATACGAAGGTCAGTTAGTAGCAGGAAATGAAAAATTTTGTATAATCCTATCAAGGTTTAATGATTTTATCGGATCTAAACTTCTTGAGGGGGCAATTGATGAATTAAAGCGCCACGGAGTAACTAATGAAAACATTGATATAGTCAAAGTCCCGGGGGCATTTGAAATTCCGGTTACAGCACAAAAATTTGCCCAATCCGGGAAGTATAATGCAATTATTACGCTGGGGGCAGTAATAAGAGGGGCTACTGCTCATTTTGATTACGTAAGCGCGGAAGTTTCCAAAGGAATAGCACAGGTAAGCCTTCAAACAGGTATTCCTGTTATATTCGGTATTTTAACAACAGATAATATTGAACAAGCCATAGAAAGAGCCGGAACAAAAGCCGGCAACAAAGGTTCTGAAGCTGCTAAATCGGCTATTGAAATGGCAAACCTGCTTAAATTAGTTTAGTGTTTATTATTAAATATAAGGGGAACGGAAAATGAGCGACATTATTACGGAGTACAGAAACGAGAATACAAAAAATATTGATATTCTTCCCACTATTGAAATTGTCAGAAAAATGAACGAAGAAGACAAGCTCGTAGCACTTGCCGTTGAAGAAGAAGCTGAAAATATTGCATCCGCAATAGATATGATTGCCAAACAGTTTTTAAAAGGCGGTAAATTATATTACTTCGGTGCAGGAACATCCGGCAGACTCGGAATTTTGGATGCTTCAGAGTGTCCTCCGACTTTCAGTGTTTCAAGGGATATGGTACAGGGCTTTATTTCCGGCGGAGATGAAGCTATAAGACATTCAATTGAAGGTGCTGAGGACAACCCAGATTTAGGTTATGATGATGCAAAAGTTTTAACAGATAAAGATGTCGCTGTTGTAATTTCGGCAAGCGGAAACCCGAAATATTTACTCGGAGTCTTAAAAAGAGCTGAAGAAGTTAACTGCAAGACAATAGGAGTTACATGCAACCCTAAAGGAAAAATTGCAGAAGAAGCAGGCCTTGTAATCTGTCCTGAAGTAGGTCCTGAAGTTATTGCAGGTTCTTCACGACTCAAAGCAGGTACTGCACAGAAAATGATTTTAAATATGCTTTCAACAGGTGCAATGATTAAAATCGGTAAAACTTACGAAAACTTTATGATTGACTTGCAGCCTGTTAACGAAAAATTAAAAGACAGAGCAATAAGAATTGTGGCACAAATTGCAAATGTTACACACAGCGAAGCGCTTGCAGCATTATTGAAATCCGGATGGGAAATAAAGACATCCATAGTTTCTATAATGATGAAAATTGATGTTGAGCAGGCAAGAACTGAATTAAAAAAACATGGCGGCGTGCTGAGAAAATTACTAAATATAGGGCAGCCGGTATAAGGAGAAAATATGAAATTAACAGTATTGGGAGCAGGATGCTGGGGATTAACACTCGCATGGCTTTTAACAAATAATTTTGACAGGATAACAGTTTGGGGAAGAGAACAGGATTTGTCAGAGGATTTAAGACAGAACAAACACTGTTCCAAACCGTTGGAAGTACAATTGGATAATAAAGTCGAAATTACATCAAATCTTTCCGATGCAATCTCAAATGCGGATATAATACTTTCTGTTGTCGCGACCTCAGGGACACGTGATGTTTGCGAAAAACTTAAAGAAGCCGGTATAAAGTCCGAACAGATTTTAGTAAACGCCTCAAAGGGTATTGAACTGCCGTCCTTGATGAGAATGTCTGAAGTTATCAAAGATGTGCTTCCCGACCAAAATCTTGCGATATTATCCGGCCCGACTCTTGCAAAAGAGGTTTTGAAAGGACTTCCGACAGCAGCAACAGTTGCATGCGAAGACATAAAAACAGCGGAATTTGTGCAAAAAGCTTTAAATGTTCCGAATAAATTCAGATTATACACAAATACTGATGTAATAGGTGTAGAACTCGGCGGTTCATTGAAAAACGTTATTGCAATAGCCTCAGGTTTTGCTCACACAATGGGGTTAGGCGATAACTGCTCCGGGACACTTTTAACAAGAGGTATGGCGGAAATAGTAAGAGTAAGTATCAACCTTGGTGCGAATCCGTCTACTCTTTACGGGCTTTCCGGAATGGGCGATTTAATTGCAACATGTTCAAGCCCTATGTCAAGGAACTACACAGTAGGCTCAATGCTTGCTAAAGGTAAAAAAATTAATGATATTCTTGCGGAATTAGGCTCTGTTGCCGAAGGCGTTAAAACTTCAAAAGCAATATGCGAGCTTGCAAAAAAATTAAATATAGAAGTTCCGGTATCAAATGCAATTTATGAGGCTGTATATACAGATATTACTCCTCAGGCACTTTTAGAAAAATTAATGAATAGAAAACTTAAAGAAGAAGAAAGATACGTATAATGAAATTTGCCGTAAAATATTTAAAAAACACATTTTACCCGTTGGAAGTCCCTGAAACAATAAAACTTGAAGACGGTCAAATGGTGCTTGTAAGAACCGAAAAGGGAGAAGAAGCCTTAAAAGCATTTTTAGTTAATTCTAAAGTCTCTGAAATCTGGAATAAAAGTACAAATAAACCGGAACCGTTACAGGTTATAAGAACTCTATCTCAACGGGATCTTCAAACACTTGACGAAATAAAAAAAGAAGAAGTTCAATCTTTTTTCAAATGTCAGGCACTTGTGCAGCAGCACAAATTAAATATGAATCTTGTACAGTGCAGAATTACATTTGACAGGAGAAAAATAACCTTTTATTATACGGCACCGGAAAGAGTTGATTTCAGAGCTTTACTTAAAGATTTAACACAGGTATTTACCCGTGTAAGAATAGATCTTCGCCATATCGGAGTCCGTGATGAAACCTCAATAGTTGAAGGAACCGGTATTTGCGGAAGACCGTTCTGCTGTTCAAGTTTTTTGAGAAAATTTGCAACAATAAACGTAAAATTGGCAAAAGATCAGGGAATGCCGATTGCTCCAGGTAAAATATCAGGCACCTGCGGCAGACTTTTATGCTGCCTGACTTATGAATATTCAAACTACATTGATGCTGCGATAGGAATGCCGCCTATAGGTTCTTCAGTTATGACTCCTGACGGGTTAGGTAAAGTTTGTTACCTGCAATTTTTAAACGGAAAAGTTGCAGTAAAAATGGAAGACGGCAAAGTCAAAGAATTTCTGAAAACTGATATTGAAATGGTGGATGCAGATGTTAATGTAGAAATTGACATACCTGTGATAAACAGCTATGACTATGAAAACGAAAATATTGATATTAAACAGTTAGAAGATGATAAAAACAGCTCTACAGGAAATGTATAACAAGAACAAATAATGTTTGTCCCTCTACTTCCATATAAATAAAAAGCACGAATTACTTCAGAATTAACAATAATAAAATGGATTACAAATTGTTAATTTAGTTAATTATGATTATACTTGACTATAATTAGACACCTAACTATAATAAATTTAACTGAGTAATAAGGAATAATTATGGATAAAATTGAACAAAATGAAAAAATAATGAAAAAATTTGAAAAAATGATTAATACAGCTGATGAACATCTTGCAGAAGAACTTATATCAAATTCAGCCGCTTTTTATACTCCCGCCTCTTTGGAGCCTTTATATGGCGTCAAAGGTTATTTGTCTGTTGTTCATTGGATGCGGAGCGGATTTTCTGATGTTCAATGGAAATTGGAAGAAATGATTGTAAATAAAAACAAGGCAGCAGTCCGTTGGACATTAACAGGAACACATGATGGGGAATTTCTTGGAGTTACACCTACAGGGAAAAAGATTTCAACAACTGTTATGAATTTTTACTATTTCGATGAGAACGGAAAAATAATAAATGACATTGCCGCTGAAGGCATGATTGGAATTTTAAGGCCACTTGGATTGGCAAAATAGTAATATAAAAGACTCCTTTTGGAGTCTTTTATATGGTGTCGAAGAAGGGATGTCTTGGTCGCTCGCTTTTAACGGCAATTCCGCGTTTTGTTTTCTGTGATTTCATCACATAAAACAAAAGCACTCCAGCCTCAGCTCGCTCCCGCTCGAACATATACAAGGCTTCGCCTTGTGGGGTTCTTCGTCCCTATGTAATCTACAAACATTAAAAAAGACTCCTTTCGGAGTCTTTTATATGGTGTCGAAGAAGGGACTCGAACCCTCAAGGCGTTAACCACACGAACCTGAATCGTGCGCGTCTACCAATTCCGCCACTTCGACATAAATATTATTCAATTGTTACGGTACATGTCAGATTGTCTGTGGCGGATGCGCTTCGCGCCCTCTCAAAAAATGATTATTAATCATTTTTTTCGGCAGAGTGCCACTTCGACATAAATATTATTCAATTGTTACGGTACATGTCAGATTGTCTGTGGCGGATGCGCTGCGCGCCCTCTCATAAAATGATTATCAATCATTTTTTTCGGCAGAGTGCCACTTCGACATAAACATTCCATAACAAAAAAAATAACACAAACAATCCAATATGTCCATATCATACGAATATTTATCGGGTTATTATTTTATTTTTCTGAAAAATTCATCAGAAATCAACTGGGAATATTTATTTTTTTCATTTGCAGATATTAAAAGTCTTGGTTCTCCGTCTTTTGTCTGCGCAACTGAGATAATCCCGCCGACATCACCTATCGGGAGTTTTTTTACTTTAGCTTCAAATTTCACAAACGGAACCTCTTCCCCGTATGAATTCATTGTTCCGTGCTTTGTGACCTTAAGCTCATCCACCGATACTGCCTGATATTTAATCTTACTCAAAGCTTTTCTTAACTTATCTTCAACATCATCAGATTTTATATCTTCAGCAGTCAATATGGCCTTATCACCTGATTCAACAACAAACATTTTTTGCCCTGTAGCCTTGTGCTCGGCAACAACAGCATTATAACCCATTATTCCAGCAGCTTTTTCTATTTCAAATTCATCATTAATCTGCGAAAAATCTCCGACTTTTTGAGCACGCTCCATCAAAGTATCTTTTGACGGATGTATATAATTATTAACCAAACCCAAAATCAATTCTTTTCCCCCGAGTGACATAAAACCGATCACTGCAAGGGTAAGTATTATTGCTCTCAAAATATTTTTTAAACAACCCATATTGAAATCCTTGTCATGTTATACTATTATTATAACTATGAAAAAAGCGGAAATCAATTATATCAATACTGCTGACATTAAAGTGGAAGATCTGACTCCTGCTATGCAGGAATATTTAAAAATAAAACACCAGCATCCGGACAAAATTCTGCTTTACAGACTCGGCGACTTTTATGAAACTTTTTTTGAAGACGCTGTTACAATGTCAAAAGAGCTTGAACTTACCCTTACAGGCAGAGAACAGGGTAAATTCGGAAGAATTCCGCTTGCGGGAATTCCTGCTAAGGCTATAAATTCCTATCTGGAAAAACTTGTTCAAAAAAATTACAAAGTCATTATATGCGATCAGCTTGAAGACCCGAAATTTGCTAAAGGAATTGTAAAACGCGGTATTACAAGAATTATCACATCGGGTACACTTACAGAAAGCGATTTTTTAAAGCAGAATTCAAACAACTACATTTGTGCGCTTTTCAAAGATGAAAAAAGTGATTTATACGGATTTTCATACGCAGATATTTCAACAGGTGAATTTAAGGTTACTCAGGCCCCTCTAAATCTCATTATGGACGAACTCGCAAGGGTAGCTCCGACTGAAGTCTTAGGGCCTTCAATAAGAGCAAAAATTATGCCTTTTCAGATTGTGCCTGATGAAAAAATAAACCTTCCTGAAAGAATTACCAAACTTTATAATTGCTCAAAAATTCCGACATCAGTTTTTGATGAAAATTTTGCTACAAATAATTTAAAAGCTGTTTTTAAAACCGAAAGTCTTGAAGCTTTCGGTTACAGCCGCTACAAACTTGGATTCAGGGCTGCGGGAGCTTTACTTGCTTATGTTTGGGAAAATATGATGGAAAATGTCCCGAAATTTGAACGTATTGAACCATATGAGCTATCAGAATTTATGATTTTGGACGGCAGTACAAGAAGAAACCTTGAATTAATAGAAACTTTAAGGGATAAAAATAAGTTCGGGTCGCTTTTATGGGCTGTAGATAAAACCAAAACCAATATGGGAGCAAGGCTTTTAAAAAACTGGATTTGTCAGCCGTTAAAAAGATCAGAAGATATTATTGCAAGACAAAATTCTATTTCCGAACTCGTTGAAAAAAATGATGAAAGGATTAATCTCTGTAATCTTTTAGAAAAAGTTTATGATATTCAAAGACTTGCAACAAGGATGTCTAATAACTCTGCAAACCCCAGAGATTTTTTGAGCTTAAAAACATCACTTGCGATGCTTCCCGATCTTTTACAGGCTTCATCAACACTTCAATACAACCCGCTTGAGCAAATAGAAAAATATAAAGATGAAATTGCCGAATACACGGCACTTATTGATAAAACAATATCAGATGAGGCCCCCGCACTAATAAAAGACGGCGGGATACTAAAAGACGGAGTGTCAGGGGAGCTTGATTATTTCCGTGAACTTCTGACTGGCGGTGAACAATGGCTCAAAAATTTTGAAGAGCAGGAAAAAGAAAGAACCGGAATTAAATCTCTTAAAGTCGGATTTAACAAAGTTTTCGGCTACTTTATTGAAATTTCAAATTCTTACCTTAATCAAATTCCTGAAGGTTACATAAGAAAACAAACTCTTACTAACGGTGAAAGATTTATTACGGAAGAATTAAAAAAACATGAAGATGATGTACTTTCTGCCAAATTCAAATCAACCGAGCTTGAATACAAACTCTTCTGTGATTTCAGAGAGTATTCAAAAGAATTTGTCACAAAAATAAGAGAAATTGCCCAGTGTATATCATTATGCGATGTCTATGCCGGTCTTGCACAGGCAGCCGTTGAAAATAACTATTGTAAACCGATAATTGATGAATCTGACGATTTTATTGTTAAAAACGGTCGTCATCCGGTTTTGGAGAAAATTCTTCCATTGGGTGAATATGTGCCGAACGATTTGGAATTAAAATGCAATTCATCTGAAGCAACACAGTTTATGATTTTAACCGGACCAAATATGGCAGGTAAGTCAACGTATATGAGGCAAAATGCCCTGATTGCAATTTTAGCTCAAATAGGTTCATGGGTTCCTGCGGATTTTGCAAAAATAGGTATAATTGACAAAATCTTTACAAGAGTCGGCGCATCAGACGATTTAACCCTCGGACAGTCAACATTCATGGTTGAAATGGTTGAAACCGCATGTATTTTAAATTCTGCAACAGAAAGAAGTCTGATTTTACTGGATGAAATCGGCAGAGGCACAAGTACGTATGACGGAGTTGCCATTGCATGGGCTGTTGCAGAATATATTGCAACTAAAATCAAGGCACGTTGTATATTTGCAACGCATTACCATGAATTAAACGTAATGACTCAAACTTATCCGCAGATAAAAAATTACAGAATTACAATATCTGAAGAAAACGGAGAGATTGAATTTTTACGAAAAATTGTTCAGGGCGGAGCAAGCAAGAGTTACGGTATTCAGGTTGCAAAAATGGCAGGACTTCCAAATGCTGTAATAAAACGTTCGGAAGACTTGATGACCAGAATGCAGAAGGATTATTCAAACAATCTTGCAACACGCAAACGTTCATCTGATGTGCCGTCCGTAGAAGTCCCGCAGTTAAATTTGTTTAATTAAATTGTAAAAAACTCTACAAAATCGGCATTCATTAATTCTTGTGACTCATTACCGTCTAAATATAACCATACAATAGGGTCTTTAATATCAAAAATTTCATAATCCGTATTATTATTGACTGTTACCGGTTCTACAGGTTTATTAATAACATTTTGTGTTTGGGATAAATCCTCATCAATTTTATCCATAATCAAAACCTCATTATCTTGTTTATTAATAATGATTTTTTAATAAAAGTCAAATCAGATTTTTATAATGTTCGTTGTAAAAATCCCCAAACTTGTCTTGCAGAATCGCTTCTCGACATTTTTGGGAAAACTCTATGAGGAATTGAATATTATGGATAGATAAAAGTGTTGCTGCAGTTGCCTCATCGCATCTCCACAAGTGTCTTATATAAGCGCGTGAATGATTTTTACACGCATAACAATTACATCCTTCAACAAGCGGATGTGCATCATCGTAATACTGTTTTGTTTTAATATTTGATTTACCTTCCCAAGTAAAAAACGAGCCATGACGGGCGTTACGAGTTGGTAAAACGCAGTCAAACATATCAATCCCGCGCATAATTCCGTCAAGCAAATCCTCAGGAGTTCCGACACCCATAAGGTAGCGCGGTTTATACTTCGGCAGCAGAGGAGCGGTAAATTCCGTAAAATGGTTCATTATATCTTTTGTTTCGCCTACACTCAAGCCCCCGATTGCATAACCGACAGCATCGTAAGAAGATATAACAGAAGCACTTTCACACCTCAAATCATCGTAAAAAGCACCCTGTACAATAGGGAATAATGCCTGCTTGGGATTTGTTTTAGCTTTAAAACATCTTTCAAGCCATCTGTGAGTACGCTCCATTGCCTTCTTTGCCGTATCATAATCACATGGATAAGGCGCACATTGATCAAAAGCCATAATTATATCAGCACCGATGTCCTGTTGAATCTCCATAGAAACTTCAGGATTTATAAAATGTTTTTTACCGTCTTTGGGGTCACGGAATTCAACACCGTCTTCAGTAATTTTGTTTAAATGACTCAACGAAAAGACCTGAAAACCGCCGGAATCAGTCAAAACAGGTTTATGCCAGTTCATCCATCCGTGTATTCCGCCAAACTGCTTTATTAATTTTGTACCGGCTCTCAAATAAAGATGGTAAGAATTTGCAAGAATAATTTGCGCACCTGTATCAGCTACCTGATCACAGGTCAAAGTTTTTACGGCAGAATTAGTTCCGACAGGCATAAAAATCGGAGTTTTAATCATTCCGTGCGGAGTAGTCAAAATTCCTGCTCTTGCGCCTGTCTGCTTACATTCATGAACTAATTCGTAACTAAAATACTTGTCGTTTTTTATCATTTTCATCTTACTCGTTCGCGTTTAACGTGTCTGCGCTTGTTACCTTATACGTTTTTTTACCATAAGGCACCAACACCGGCCCTCAGCTCACTCGCGTGCATCAATATCCTCTGTTACAATCTCCATCATATTTTTGTAATCAGGACATAATTCTTCCGGCTTAAAGTAAATGTTGATTTCTCTTTCAGCACTTTCAATACTGTCAGAACCGTGAATTGTATTATATTCCTTTAACTGCGCATAATCAGCTCTAATTGAGCCGACATCAGCTTCACAGGGGTCTGTTGCGCCTAAAAGATGACGGATACCCTGAACAGCCTTATACCCCTGAAATACCATAGCAACAATAGGACCGCTTGTAATATATTTTACAAGACTGGGGTAAAAAGGTTTATTAATATGTTCTTCATAGTGTTTTGCGGCAATTTCTTCGGTTACCTGAAGCATTTTCATGCCGATAAGCTTATACCCCTTCTTTTCAAAACGGCTTATAATCTCTCCGACACAACCTCTAATTACTCCGTCAGGCTTAATAGCCACAAATGTTCTTTCTTCTGTATGCATAAATCCTCCATTCAAGTTTATACTACCATAAAAATAAGCTATTTGACAGTTTCCAAATTCTTAATACTTTTGATTAACATGAAAACCATTATTACACACAGGATTACAGCCGCAGAAGCAAGCCCGTACCAGAACCCTTTCAAATCTAAATGAAAATGAAATGCAAGCGTACATCCGACAGGAATTGAAATCATCCAGTAAGCTATAAAATTTGACAGCAGCACAATTCCGGTTCTTTTCATTCCCTTAAATATTCCGGCAAGAGATATCTGTAATCCGTCAAATATCTGAAATATCGATAATATATACAAAATGGGAACAGATATTTTCACAAGATTAGTATCCTGAGTAAACAAACCGACAAGGAAGTGCGGGAATGATGAAAATACCAGTGCACTCAGCATCATAAAACCTGTACATATAACTATTCCGACAAAAGAATATCTTTTTAAATCCTTAATATTTCCCGCACCGTTAGCAAAACCGACCTTTACAGCAATTGCGTTCGATACAGCAAAAGGAACCATAAATGATATTGTTGTTAGTGTACAGACTAAATTCTGTGCAGCCGCATAAATTCCATCTACACGTCCCATAAGAATTGCTATGCTGTTGAAGGCAACAAATTCAACCATAACAGCACATGATATAGGAATACCTATTTTAATCAAACTCTTATAGTAGTCAAAATCTTTATAGTTTTTGAAGTTCATAAGCTTGAAACAATAAATAAGCAGGGCAAAGCCCATAAAATATCTTATTATAAAACTTGCAACAGCCAAACCCACAACTCCCATTGAAGGAATAGGGCCGAATCCGAATACCATTGCAAAACAAAGTGCAATATTTAAAAATACGGCTATTGCGGTTATTAAATTAGGGATAACAACAATTTCAAAAGCCTGTAAAAATTCTTTTAATGCGGAATGCAAGTATGCTCCGAATGTTGCAAATGCTGTAATAAACATATATTCCTTAATCATTGGAACAAGTTTAGGGTCAAAGTGCAAATAATCAATGAAAGGAATAAATGCCAGCACTGCAAGCATTATAATAAAAGCCAGCAGCATAGCAAATCTTATAGTCGGATAAAAATATTTTTTTGCACTTTTTCTTTCTCCTCTGAAATTTGAAAGTAACGGAGAAACACTTGAAATCAAGCCGACCCCGAATGTCTGAATACAGTTTGTAATGGCTGTTGCAATACTAATAGCTGCAAGCGTATCCGTTGAATGATGCCCTGCAACAAGGACATCCCCGGCACCTATCAGAATAAAACCGAGGTTTCCCATAATAATCGGCAGGGCAATGTTCAATAATTCTTTAGCATAATACTTAAATTTGGTACTCATACATAAAAATTGTACAACAAAAAAAATATTAGTTAAACCATTATGCCTTGGGAATTACCATGGATAATCGTATTTTATCTCCCAGCCGTCATACTGGATAAGGGCTCCGCAGGAAAAGGAATTATAACGATAATCATCACCAGTCTTAGAACAGGCAGTACGTGAAGTGTTACGAATTACATTTCTAAAATTAGGATTACTTGAAGAATCTTGAGCAAAACCCATTTCAAACCCAAATTTATAACCGCGACTGGCACCAAAGTCAAAAACAAATATATCACGACCCAAAATATTTGGTTTTTTATCACCGTTTAGATCATAAAAAATATAATTAAAAAGATTATTATCATACAACAGGGATACCAGAAAGCAAGAACCGTCAGATAAATAAAACCATTTGGCTCTAGTATCTTCTACTTGCATAGGACGCTCGTATCCAAGCAAATTTTTTATCGGATAACCATTATTGCTCCTTTTCTCAAATGATGCAATCTTTAAATATTTTGACAAATATTTGTTTACAAAAGGTTCAGTACATTCCGGTAAAATCCCGTCATACATAGAACAGGTTGTATCTCCAACGAAATATGTACCCTGAAATTCATCCCAGCTTGATATAGGCCCATATTCATTCTGAGCATAGTTAAATGCGTTGGCAAAGAGAGTATAGCCTTTTTTTAGC
>CALUUR010000026.1 GCA_944324015.1 Candidatus Gastranaerophilales bacterium | reverse complement strand
ACTTTAGTTAAATATTTTTATCTTCCAATCCAAAAAATTCTTTTAACAACTTTTCTTGCTGCAAATTTATATTAATTTGGAGCGTTTTCCCTTGACTAATATCTATTTCAAATATTTTGATGAAAATACTTCCATACAATTTAAGATTTTTAAATGCTCTGTCTAAAAAATACTCTTTCCTGCCATCTAAAAGAATTATAAAATCAGAATAAATATACAATCCAATAGATGTTCCGCGCATAGGAACAGAATTCCAGCATTTTTTATTTGAAAAATATTTTAACGGTTTACCATACTTCTTGATTATTTTACCATTCGGTTTTGTAGAAATAAGCTGGATTGAAACCAATACAATAAAACAAATAAACGGAACAGTATAGAGTATTATATTCTCCATAAATTAATATCCGATAGCCCAGTTAAACGATGCAGATTTTACCGGCTTATTATCAACAGCCGCTGGAGATGAAACAGCTTGAACCTCAATCACTTTTGCTGCCTTTTGAAGCATATTGTATTCCATCATTTTGTTATCTACATTATTGAATGATTTTAATCTGTCTAGCTGGTTTTGAAGTTCTGCATTTTCATCATTCAAGGTAGTAATTTGACGGCTTAACTTGTTCAAAGTAAGTTCATTAGACATAGAAAAGTAATAGCTTACAAATGCAATAAGCACCGCAATACCTAATAAACCGCATAAAGTTTTATTTACTTTTCTTATAGCCATAGCTTTTTGCGAAATCTCCTTCTGGAAATAACCTTCTATAACCTGATTATCTTCTGTTATCGGATTATTTACGTATGATTGATTTGTGTAACCTTCCTGAATTGATACTTCTAATGTTCTTACTCTTGCTGTATTCAAGTTTCTACCCCAACTGAATTATCTTACTCCCTCTAATTTCTGATACATCTTGCTACTCTTAACTTAGCACTTCTTGAAGGAGGGTTTATTGATATCTCCTCATCACTCGCGGTAACCGGTTTTCTAGTAACCAACTCTAAAATCGGAGGCGGACATTTACAAATCATCTGGGTTTTATCGCAATGGCACCTCTGCGAGTGATATTTGAACAAGTTTTTCACTAACCTATCCTCTAACGAGTGAAAACTTATTACACTTATTATAGCACCAAAGTCTAGTAAATCCAACACATCATTCAGAGTATTTTTTACATTTGTTAACTCATGATTTACTTCAATCCTTATTGCCTGAAACACGCGTGTAGCAGGATGAATGGATGATTTTATAAGCGGAGTGCAGTTAACGATTAAATCAGCTAATTCCGTTGTAGTTTCTATCTTTTTAACCTTTCTTTGCTCAACAATTTTTTTTGCTATACGTTTTGAAAATCTTTCCTCTCCATACTCCGAAAAAATTCTGACCAAATCAGCTTCACTGTAAGTATTTACAACATCATAGGCAGAAAATTCGGCATCTTGATTAAATCTCATATCCAGAGGCGCTTCTTTAGAAAACGAAAAACCGCGTTCACCTTTATGAAACTGGTGATATGATGCCCCCAAATCAAACAAAACACCGCCTGTAATTTTTTCAATCCCGAGATTATGTAAAACTTTTTTAATATTTGTGTAAGAGTCTTTCACAATTGTTAAATTTTTGTAATCTTTGAGGCGTTCTGTCGATGCTTTTATTGCATCCTCATCAACATCAAAAGCAATCAGACGGCCGTCAGGCTGAATACGGCTCAATATAAGCCCGCTGTGTCCGCCGCCGCCGAGGGTACAATCGACATAAATCTTGCCGTTTTGACATTCCAGAGCATCTACAGCCTCGTTTTTCATCACCGTATAATGAGTAAATTCTTCCATAGATAGATTTTAACATAAAAAGACAAAGCTAATGCTTTGTCTTTTTATTTAGTGATTTAAATCATATTCATTTGATAACTTTCCTTTAACGCTCTTACGACCATCCTTAATAACTTCTTCATAGGTAAGTGTTTTTCCGTCCTTTGCATATTTCCTATATAAAATTATCCTGCCATATGGGTCTCTTTCACGTTCTATATACTTATTTTTAGTTCCGTCATGAAATTCAACATAACTTTTTTCAACAACATCCACTTTTACAGTTGACATTGAACCAGGATTAAATTGATTTACACCACCATATGGTGCATCCTGAAATGTCGCATAATATTTTACAGTTTTACCATCAGGAGCATATCTTGTTTCTTTTACTCTCCTACCGTTACGGTAATCTATAACAGAAACTCCATCCGCCCCGGGAAGTTTTTGCCCCGTCTCGGTAATTTTCGCTTGTTTCAGGCAAGTTGTATCACCTTCATAAATATAATTCGTTGTAGATACTACTCCACCGTTTCTCTCCTCTTTGATACTAGTTTTCCTTTTTAATTCATCATAACTAAATCTTCTGAATACCGAACCTTCTTCCGGCTCCCAACCGCCAACTTTTTCGACAAGTCCGTCTTCTCTAAAATAAGTAGTTTGATATGAACCTGTATTTATATTTTTTTCCATTACCGAATAAGAATTTTTACCAGGTACAAATTCATAAATTTTCAGTTTTCCGTCTTCTAAATCTTGAATAATCTTATTTCCCTGTCGTTCTCCCTCAATACCTCTAAGCACTTCCGGAATATCATCCTTTGGAAGTTCGTTTGATTTCGGTGTTTCGTGTGATTTAACTTCCGGTGTGTCAGTCGTTTTTTCAGGAATTTTCGGTTCTGATGGTTCATTCGTACGTGGTGTGGAAACCTCTGCCGTTTCGGGCTTAACTCCCGATACATCCGGTGTTTTTTCAGGGACAGTATCAACATTTTTGGGAGAAGGATTGTGCTGAGTTTTTGAAGCTGATTCGGCCGCTTCTGATACTTTTTCCTCTACCGCTTTTTCAGATTGTTTGAATAATTTCTGAATATTTTTTCCGAGTTTTCCTTTATATCCGGCAATTCCAAGTGCAACAATACCGGCCAAAGCCGATGCCCCTATCATTAATTTTACGGCATTACTTTTTTCTTCATCAAAATGCTCTTGTTCTAACAAACCAACATTTTTTTATTTGGATTTTTTACCTTATAATTATCATAATTTTCAGCTCCAAAATTAATTTTTGAAATAGTCATACTTGTATTACACCTTTCGTTCTTATTTGTACTACCTGTACTTATAAAAACACAGCCCTTGAATTAATTGCTATAGGCGCAATACATCCTATCCTATCCTATCCTATGAGGCATTATAACAGGGTTTCAGCCAACTTAAAACCAATGCTTACATTTTGTTACATATGATCTATTGTTTAACATAACCAAATTCCCAAACCGGACACTTGAAAAGTATAAAATATATGTTATAATATATTTAGGGAAAAGACCTTGAGAGGTTCGAGGCTCCCAAGATTTTTCTTAACTTCCATAGATTAACTCAGAAATTAATCTCAATAAAAGTCCTAGTGTTGCTAGGACTTTTTTAATTAATGTTCTGGTCATTTTGTCCTCCTTTTCTGACCGATTTCTTAACTAATCTGTCGTGTCAGCGGAGGAGCCTTAGGAAAGCTTACCCATTTTACATTCCACATCATTATGCATAAAAAGTAAATATTATTAATATTTACTTTTTATAATAGCAAAATCATAAAATAGCTTACTCCGCAATCTGATTTAATCCGTAATGATCATAAATATCAATAAAATTATCATAAGGCAGACGCTGTATATTTGTATTATTTTCCTTATCCGCAATATTTATCATCATCCCGCTCTGTTCAAGAACACGCGGAAATATTGCGTTAAACAGGACTATCATAAAAATATACTTTCTTATTTCATCTGACGTAATAAAAATTTCAACCATACATAATCCCCAAGCCATTAGTAACAATACATATATAAATAATTTACGGTAAAGGTTAAATTTTTCTTTAATAATTTTTATATTTATATAAACATTTATTAAAAAATAAAAATTAGTCCGACTTTTTGTGCCGGACTAATTTACTATTTATTTTATTAAACCGCCTGCTTCATTGCAGCTTTTACTCTGTGGAATGTCTTTTCTTTGCCTATAATAGCGAGAATTGCCGTCATATCAGCCCCGCAGAGTCTGCCTGTTACAGCAGCCCTGATTGCCCACATTGTAACTTTTGGCTTAATACCTTTTTCTTTATAGTAAGCTCTGAAAGCCTCAAGCTTTTCATGTAGATTTTCTTCAGTCCATTCCCAATCTTTAGCCTGTTCCATAAATGTTTTTAAAACATCCTGAGAAACTTCACTATCAATTGTTCCTTTTGCTTTTTCATCAATTTCCACATCCTCGCCGAAGAAATAAGGAACAGCATCAGTTATATCTGATAACAGCGTCAACGGTTCATAAGTAATTTCGACCATACGTGTATATTGAGCATCAGTTAGCTCACTCAAATCATATTTTGTCAAATACGGTTTTAATCTTTCTTTCAATTCAGGAATAGAAAGCATTTTTATGTAATGGCTGTTCATCCAGTTCAATTTGTCATATTCAAAGATTGAATTTGATGATGAAATTTCATTAATCCTGAAATCCTGCGCAATTTCATCAACGGTTTTGATTTCCTGACCGTCAGAAGGCGACCAGCCCAGAAGTGCTACAAAGTTGATTAAAGCGTCTGTCAAATAGCCTTTTTCAACGAATTCGGAAACCGCAGTTGCACCATGGCGTTTTGAAAGTTTGCTTCTGTCAGGTGCCAAAATCATTCCTAAGTGGCCAAACTTCGGAACTTCAGCTCCAAGCGCTTCAAATATCAAAATCTGCTTGAAGGTATTTGAAATATGGTCTTCCCCTCTGATTACATGCGAAATTTTCATAAGCATATCATCAATTACAACAGCAAAGTTATATGTCGGGGTTCCGTTTGATTTCATAATAACAAAATCTCCGAGAAGGTTTGTGTCAACGTGCAATTCACCCTTAACCATATCGTCAAAAGTTAACATTGAAGAATTGTGGAAAGCTTGCTGCGCTTTAGCAATATTAAATCTTATAGCAGGTTTTCTGCCTTCCGCTTTTAATTTTGCTTTTTCTTCTTCCGTAAGATTTAAACATTTTTTAGTATATACATATGGTTTTTTATTTGCTGCGGCTTCTTTTTTCTCAGCTTCAAGTTCCTCCGAAGTGCAGTAGCATTCGTATGCAAAACCTTTATCAAGAAGAATTTGGGCATACTTCGGATAAATGTCAAATCTTTCAGACTGAGTATAAGGACCGTAAGGACCGCCTACATCAGGGCCTTCATCCCAGTTTAAGCCCAGAGCCTTCAAACTGTCAAAGATATTATCAATATAAGCCTGGCTTGTACGCTCAGCATCTGTATCTTCAATTCTTAAAATAAATTTTCCGTGATTTTTTTTAGCAAACAAATAGTTGAATAAAGCCGTTCTGGCTGTACCGATGTGCAAATTTCCGCTCGGTGACGGAGCAATTCTGACTCTTACATCTGTCATTTTTTCCTTCTTTCTTATTTATAAATCAGCATAAAAAAAATATCATAAGCACGATTGGATTTCAAGTTTAAATACTTTTTTTAAGGGATTTGACTAAGTAGTGTTTAAGTTTAAAATGTAAATATGAAAAAGATTTCAATAATTTTGTTATTATTAATGGTCTTAGAAATTCCGGCTTATTCGTTAAATAAAAGGATGGAGCCGGCTTCTCCTAAGGAGGGGGATTTGCCAAATATTTTTATTTACGCAATACCTGAGGATAATAATAACCAAAATACTAATAATCAAAGTAATGATGAAGAAGTTTATCTTGACATCAATGATGATACAACTATCAGCGCAACAACTCTCAAAGGATATGCACAATACATTGAAGATTCAGAAGCTGTTTACCTCAAAGATGAGAGTAATAACTTTGTTTTAAACATAAAAGTCCCACAAAAAATTTCCACATCTGAAGGATTAAACTTGAGCAGCATAGCCAGATCAAAACAAATTTCCCGTTTTAAAAATACAGAATATAACATTGCGCCAAAATCTATTAACGAATCTGGCTCAAAAGGTAATTTCACATTCGGCGCCTTGTATGGTGATGAAGTCGATAATATAGCTATGCTTGAATCCGAAGCAGGACTCTTTACAAAGTATGAAAAAAACAGATTTGCTCTGAGTTCTACATATAAAAAAAATCTTAATACAACATATAATCAATTTTATGACACTATTTCAATTGCTCCGGAATTTAAATTTAACAACTATATGTCAATAAAAAATGAGTACAAAGCAGATATTACAAGAAACCGCAAATCAGGGTCATTAATTTTTTCTATAAATCCGTTCGGAAAAAAAGATACTGACAGATTAAGACTGGAACTCGGAGCAAAACAAACCATTTACGCAGATAACACAGAACCTAAAACTGAATTCAGTTTTTCTACAAAATTAAAATTGTAAATTTATACAAATAAAGTTGTTTAAATACCTTATTTTGTTTATAATTTTGTTGTGAGGGCGTATGACAGAAAATCAAAATCAGGCAAACACAGTGGAAGGGACAAACATACAGGCTTCCGGAAGAAATAAGGCTAAAACAGGCTTTTACTATTCTTTTTTAACGCTTGTACTTTTGTTTTGCCTTATTCAAATAGGTTTCGGAGCCATTTTAAATATCTCCAAAACAATTTCATACAGAGCTAAAATTTCTACATTATCTAAAATAAGAGATAACGCAGAAAATCAAAATCAGGATTTAAAGCAGGACATAAAGCTTTTTTCATCAACATCCTCTCTTGAAGGTATAGCAAGGAACAACCTTAAAATGGCAGGAGAAGATGAAGTGTTGATTCTTATCAATAATAACCAGCAGCAAAATTCAAATAAAAAGAAAAAACGCAGAGTTTTTTTTTATAAATCAGATAAAAACGGAGTATAAATGCAGGATACAGAAGTTTTTGAATATATCAAACAGGCATTTGATTTAAAATCACAGAAGTGCTATAAACAGGCAGTTGAAATGCTCTATAAAGCTCTGGAGCTTGAAAGCGAAAACATAGAAATACTTTTTCAGATAGGTGAACTATACTTTCTGCTAAATAATTTTCCACGCTCTATACAATATCTGGAAAAAGTTCTTCAAAAAAATGACCGGCACACTGAATCCTTAAGAATTCTTGAAAAAATTTATGCACAGACAAATGAAGCTCAGAAAGCATATCTAACAGCCGAAAAACTTTATTCCATAAGCAAAAAAGAAGATGATTTAATAGAACTTATTAAAATATGCTCACAAATGAAAAATTTAATAAAAATAGAAGAACTTGAAAAACCGCAAGAAACAAACGACAAAGTTCTATTTGCGATTGCGAAAGCATACTATGACAACGGTAAATCCGAAACTGCAAAATCCAAACTTCAGGAAACTCTAAAATTAAACCCTGAAAACGAAAATGCGCTGGTGCTGTTAGGTAAAATATATTTTGATGAAAGTGAATTTGAAAAATCAAAAAATATATTCAATACTTTTCCAAAAACGACACAAAATCCGGAAATTCTAAATTATATGGGGCTGTTTGCTCTTGAAGATATGAATTTTATAGATGCAATAAAGTTTTTTTCCAAAGCTTCACATATTAATAATGAAAATCCTATCTATCATTACAATCTGGGAAATGCTTACTTTTATAACGGATGGATTGATGAAGCATCAAAATCTTACTTACAGGCAATCAGGCTTTCTCCGGAAAAAGAAGGATTCAGGTACTCTCTTGCATACCTATACTTTGAACAACAAAATTTTGAAAAAGCACAACGTGAAATTGATTACATTCTTAAAAATAATCCGGAATACCGTCCTGCTCATATATTAAATGCCCTTCTAAAACTTGAAAAAAAAGATTTTCTCGGGGCCAAATCAGAACTTGAAAACATAATGCAGCAAGGTGAAAATGACAATTTTACACTTATATCACTTGCAAAAGTATACAAAGAACTGGGCTTATACCGGAAAGCAGAAGATTTAATAAATCAGGCTGTTTCAAATACTCCGGAAAGCCTTAACTATAAATGCCGGCTTGCTGATATATATATCGCAGAAAATAACACCGAAAAAGCTCTGAAAATTATTAAAGATATCATAAACATAAATGAAAGATTTATTGCAGCTTATTCCCTGGGGGCTAAAGCTGCATTGAAAATACAAAATTTTGAACTTGCAAAAGACTTTGCGCAAAAGATGATTAATCTGGATATGAATTTTGCAGAAGGCTATTATTATCTGGCGCTTGTACGATATGAAGAAAAAGATTACAATGAAGCTGTGGAATGTATGAAACGCGCAATAATGTATGATGTAAATAATGCGGCTTACTATGCTGAAATGAGCAAAATTTATAAAGCTGAAGGAGATTACAAAACAGCACTTGAATACATTAAAGAAGCAGAAAATATCTCAGGAAATACTGAATATAAAATTATGTACAGCGAACTTGCTTCATTAAAAAGAAAAGCAAAATAATTTGACGACAAAAAAAATATAATTATAATATTTAGTATCTGCTACATGTGTAGTTTTATACAATTTATTATAAGGGAGAAGAAGATTAGTGGATAGAAAAAGATTAAAAAACATAATATTTATAGCTGCATTAATACTTGTTTGCCAGATACCTGCATTTTCAGCAAAAAAAGACGATGAGCTGATAGAAATGCCTAAAACATATCCTGCCAAATACACAGCAGAATATATAAAACAAATTAAACCATTATATAAACCGACCGGTAAAGAAGAAATTATATATGTTGCGCTTGATATGCTAAAAGACACAAACGGAGAATTTTCCAGAAATGCAATTTTGGGCAATAACCTTTCCGGACGACCTGTTAAAATTGAATTTAGAGATTTAGGAACAATAAATCCTGATTATTCAAGCTTTGACGCCCTCGGGTGGAAAAAGAACAAACAATTATTTATTTTTATAAACCCGCGCCATAAAGATGCCCCTCCGGGAGCTTTAGCCGCATTGTTATCCCATGAGGCTCTGCATCAGGATGAATATAACTCTCTGGCAGAAGAAACCTACGCCTGGACAATGGAAGCCTCTGTATGGTATGAAATCTCAAAATTATATCCGGAAAGCAATGATGAACTTCATCCGCTGGTTGTGAGAGAAAATACATTGAAAAAATTATTTGAACGCGGCGGCTATTCAAACAAATATATAAAAAAGACAGTTATGTCCAATGAAGGTTACAAAAACCTTCCGGCAACTTCTCCCGGTTTTGAAGATTTGTAAAAGCTCTATTAGCAAAGTTAAATTTGCATATTAATCGTGTTTACTACTTATAAAGTATATTGATTATAAAAATCGCTTGATGTTAAATATTCGTATGAGGAAACGTCAGGCATTTTTATTTATAGCTTTAATTTTAATCCTAACAGGACTGAATGCATTTTTCATGTTCTCCAACAGGGTTGAAATAACTGATATGCCGGAAATGGTAGATCACAGCCACATTTCCGCGCAAAAACTTTTTGACAGCAGCTGGAAAATCATAAGGGATAATTATTACGATCCTGATTTGAATAAACAATCATGGGGCAGATGGAAAGAACACTATCATGGCAGAATTAAAAACGATGAAGATGCCAAAGTTGCTATTGACACAATGCTTGCAAGCCTTGATGATCCATATTCAAGATATATGTCAAAATCAGAGTATCTTGAACAAAATAACTCAATTAATTCAAAAATTACAGGCATCGGTGTTAATATAACCTCAATTGCCGGTAAAATCCACATTGTTAATGTTATGGAAGGAACTCCTGCACAGTTTGCAAATCTTTTGCCAAAAGATATAATTATTGCAATTGACGGCAAAGAAGTAAACGGATTATCACTTTCCGAAGTCGCAAATCTTGTAAGAGGGCCTGAAAACAGCTTCGTTAATATAACAATTTTACGAAATAATGATAAACTCGTGAAAAAAGTCATGCGAAAAGAAATTAAAATTAAAACCGTTAAAAGCTCTATTATAGATAAAAATATAGGTTATATTCAAATTACAAGCTTTATAGGCTCAACAACCCCGAATGAATTTTTGGAAGCATTAGAAAAAACAAAAGATACAGAAGGACTTATTCTGGATTTACGCGGAAACACGGGCGGCCTGCTTCCAAATGCGGTATTTATCGCAAATTTATTTATTCCTAAAGGGAATATAGTAAGTATAGTAGGCAGGAACGGCTATAAATATGATATTAACGCACAGGATACGGAATTTTCAATAAAAAAACCTACAGTCGTACTTGTCGACGGTAATTCCGCAAGTGCAAGTGAAATTCTGTCAGGCGCACTGAAAGATTACAACAAAGCAAAACTACTCGGAACAACTACTTACGGAAAAGGTATGGTTCAAAAAATTATTCCAATGCCTAATGAAACAGGTTTAAATTTGACCATAGCAAAATATTTAACCCCGAAAGGGACGGATATAAATAAAAAAGGCATTACCCCTGATATACATGTTGAATTCAGTCTGAAGGACGTAAAAACAAATAATGATGCACAGCTTCAGGCCGCAAAAAATGTCCTTTCCAAAATGGTATTGAGCAAAAAATAACTTATCTTTTGAAAATATTTATATCTTTCAGGTCATTTTTATTTACTACAAGCCCGCATTTTGAACAGGCAAGAATTTCTCCGCTACTGTCCACGGGCAGAAAAATATGTTCACACCCATCCGAATCATCAATCTGTTCGTTTGCAAAAGGGTCAAAAGAATTTTTATCTCTTTTCTTTTTTCCTTTAAATAATTTGACTGCAAGCTCTATAAGATACATTTTTACAACTCAAAACATTCCGGCAAAAGCTCGTTCAGAGTATAAACTTTCATTCCGCCTTCGGTTTTTGTTATAACATCCAAACCTTGTTCTGATTTAAACTCATTCAGAACCTGCCGGCAGGCACCGCATGGTGTACAGTTTGCCATATTTGGAGAAAATACCGCTATTGCTCTTATTTTCTTTTCTCCATTAGCGACCGCAGTTCCAATAGCATTTCTTTCCGCACAAATTGTCAGGCCGAAACTTGAATTTTCAAAATTACATCCAGTGTAAGTATTACCGCTCTCGCACAATACGCAAGCGCCTACAGGGAATTTTGAATACGGAACATAAGCATTTTTTGACGCTTGTTCAGCTGATTCTAACATTTTCTCATAATCCATATTTGTACTTTAATCCATTTATATAAATTTTCAATCCATTAATTATATGAAATTGTGATATAATTTTGTCATGAGAATTCTAGTTAAGCTGGTTATAATATTTTCACTTCTAATATCATCCGTACAGGCCGTAACTTTTGATGTGCTGGTGCTTCCGGCTGATTTGCTCAATACAAAAGAAAATTATTACGGGTTTGATGAGGTGTCAGAAATTTTTGCCTCAGATATTATTCATAATTTTAATTCTTCAAACGGAAAAATGAGCTCGCCTAATCTTTATGAGGTTAAAAATAAACTAAATCAAAACAACAACTTAAAAAATTTGACATCAACAGTACTTAAAAAATTTAATAATAGTAATTCTGTTGATTATAAAGCATTAAAAGAAATAAGCGGCAGCTTTTCCTGTAATTCTGTTTTATTGATATCAAGTTCGGTTATAACCAACAAAAATTCTTTAAAACGGAGTATCTGGGAAATTCTAGAAATTTCAACAGCCTTTGATATATCATATCCATACAGGCTGGATACATCAATCGTTCTTATTGATACTGTCAATGATATAGTATTATGGAGCAATCATTATTCAATAAAGCTTGGAACAAACGAAAATAGTTTTGAAGCAAAAAACTATACACAGGCAAACGAAGTCTTAGGGAAAATCAGACTTTATTCAGAAAACATTATTGCTAAAAGCGTGTCACAAAACATAATTCTTCGTTTTTTTCCGAAATCCGTAAGAACAATAAATAAAGAAATAAATAATTCTGACGGCGGAGCATTAAAATTCGACAAAACCATCCCGCGCTCACCAGAAGAATCTTCTCAAGATGAACAATTTTTCGGAGATATGATTTACGGAATTTAGCGAAAACGGTTATTTATCGGGGCTTTATTTTTATTTGTACTGTTAAGCGGATTTTTAAAATTTTCATTACTATCCGGATTTAAATTATTCTCAAATGTTTTTGTATTATTCTGCTTTTGCATATAATCTTTTTCAGCTCTGCCTCCGCTTTTCTGCACCATTGGTTTCATCTCAACCTGAGCGGGAGTTTTTACCGCTACCGAATCAAGCTCTTTTAATCTGTCTTTTGCATCCCAAAATGCTATAAAAGAAACTATAAATATTGATAAAAAAATTAAAGATTTTTTCATAACTTTATCCTTTTTTAAAATTCAGATACAGTTTAACTAATATACGTAAATTAATAAATTAAACAGTTATATAAATTTACGGGCTTGCATAAAAGGGGTTAGAATGATAAAATATTCTTGTAATACAGAATTAAGAGGAAGGTATAATGGCTAGATTAATAAGACCGAGTTTGGCAATCAGATGTGTGCAGTCAGGATGTAAAACATTGTTTGAAGTAGCTAAAGTAGAAGACGGAAAACAGCAGGAAGTTGTATGCCCCGGCTGTGGCGAACACTATGTTTATCCTATCTATGACGAAGAAGATAAAAATTCATAGTTTATTATGTTTAATAATACTGATAAGCGCTACAATCAATACAGTGCTCATTTAAAAAAGAAATTCGGCGTTAAGGTCTATAAAATAACACTTGATGCCGGTTTTTCGTGTCCTAACAGGGACGGAACAATTTCCACAGGTGGATGTATATTCTGTGATGAAGGCGGAAGTTTTTCTCAGGCGCATTCAAATCTTTTGCCAATAGAAAAACAGGTTGAAGAAGGAATAAAAACACTATCTAAAAGGTTCAAAGCTCAAAAATTTATGTCTTATTTTCAGGCATATTCAAATACTTACAAACCTGTTTCTGAACTTGAAAAAATATATAATTGTGCACTTAATCACTCTGATATTGTCGGGCTTTCAATAGGAACAAGGCCTGACTGCATTGATGATGAAAAAATAAAACTGATTTCATCATATAAAGATGATTACTACACCTGGGTTGAATACGGTCTGCAGTCAATCCACGATAAAACATTAAAAAAGATTAACCGCGGTCATAATTTTGACTGTTTTTTTAAAGCCTATGAAAAAACAAAGGAAGCAGGCATAAATGTTTGTGTTCATGTTATTTTCGGGCTCTGGGAAACCCATGACGAAATTATGCAGACAGCACAAAAACTTGCACAACTCAAAGTTGACGGAGTAAAAATACACATGCTCTGCGCTCTTGAAAATACTAAACTTGCACAAATTTATAAAGAAGGCGGCATTGATTTTATGGATGAGAATGAATATGTAAAAACAGTCTGCGACTTTCTTGAATATCTCCCTGAAACTACCACTATCCACAGGCTTGCCGGCAACGGATTGAGTACGGAATTAATCGCCCCCAAATGGCTTGGCAAAAAATTTGACTGTCTGAATAAAATTGATAAAGAATTCATTAACAGAAATTCATATCAGGGAAGTAAATTTATTTACAAATAATGAATTATATGAGATAATAATTCGGCAAAGATTAACAAAAATTTTGTAACAATTTATTACAAAAAAAATATGATTTCAGCAAAAAAAATTTTT
The DNA here is from genome assembly GCA_944324015.1 of Candidatus Gastranaerophilales bacterium. Lineage (GTDB taxonomy): Bacteria > Cyanobacteriota > Vampirovibrionia > Gastranaerophilales > Gastranaerophilaceae > Stercorousia. The sequence goes on along the minus strand of CALUUR010000026.1, from coordinate 9,252 downwards.
CAGCTGTGTTAGGTTATGTGAAAAATTATCTGAATGGAGATAAAAATGTTAACAATACAACCAAAATTTTCAAATAACTACAAACCTGCATTCAAATCTAATGAACAAAATGAAGATTATTCATCAATCAGCTTAGGAGATATTGATGAAGATACTTATCAGTCAATGAGCGATGACTTGCGAGAACAAAAAAGTGATTTTTTAGATTTAGCTAACAATGCGGAATTTAAAATGCCCAAACCCGCAAAAAAGATTCTTCAGGGCGGTGCTATAATTACTACAGGTCTTTTAGGCGGTATGGCAACAGGTTGGGGTACTAAAAAATCAATACAGGCGTTCTCAAAACTTGCAAAATCAACACCTGTAAAAAACTTTGTGCACTATGTTAAAGACACCGGTATATTTATAAAAAAAGCTTTTTCAACAGTCAAAAAACAGTTCTTTGAATCTAATGTGTATAAAAAACCTGCAAATTCAATTAACAGAAAATATGACAAATTCGCAAAAACAAGAATCGGTGCGCCCGTTGCAAAATTTATCGATGGTTTTAAAGACGGAATTAAAACTATATATAAAGATGTACGCAAGGGTTTAAAACATCTCTGGGGAAAAATTAAAGGCGTAAAAAAGGAAACCTACGAAAAAGCAGTTGTTAACACTGTAGGGACATCAGGCGGCATCGCATCAGGCGTCACTGCATTAAAAGAAACTCAAGAAAAAAATAAAAATTCTGAGATTGATAACGGAGAAGAATAATTATGCGCGTTTCTTTTAGTGACAAAATAGCATATACATCTAACCCGGAACAAAGCAACCGCAGCAAAGAACGAAAAGATGCAGAAAAAAAAGCTGTAACAGGCGGCGGAGCAATTGCGGCAACAACAGCAGCTGCAAGAACAAAAGCTGCAAAATCAGGCTTTGATATGTTTAATTCAGCTAAAAAAGCATCACAAGGTTTGAAGGCGGTTAAAGAAACAACCAAAACTGCAGCAAATGTGACAAAACAAACAAAAGGACTCTGGGTAAAAGTTGCTGAAAATGCCAGATGGGCAAAAGATGCAATTCTCAACTGGGGTGCAAAATTTAAAAATATGCGCATTATTAAACCAATAGTTAGAAGTCCGTTATTTAGAGGTGCTGCAGCCGCGCTGGGTTACGGTTTCGGGTTTGTTACCCTTATATCCGGACTTTCAGACATAACAAAAGTTACTACTGAAGCTATTGAAGGCAAACTTTTAAATAACGAAGATTAATATAGATTGTTAAATAAATAAAATCGTGCTAAGCTGAATTTATGCACGATTTTATTTTGAGAGAGTTACAAAATACAAATATAGAAAAAGAGCTGTTAAATATCGGCTTTGACAAATCATACGCAAATAAAGGCGCTGATAAGTTCAGGTACAAAAATATAAAAATATATTCTCTTACCCCGGCTCAGGCAAATATATTAAAACAGACCGCAATATCTTCAGGCGCCGACTGTGCAACACACAGAGAAGTTATTACAGGTAATGTTGAAAAATCAAATTGTATTTTAGGCGGAAGTACCTCAGAAATTCTTAAGATAGGAGAAAAATTAAAATTTCAACCGTTTGGTCTGAAAATATTAGGAGAAAAACTTATTGAATATGTATCAACTCAAAAAAAGAATAAATGTAAAATTGTCGGAATATTAAATCTTACGGACAACTCTTTTTCTGACGGCGGAATGTACAACAACTTTGAAAGGGCAAAAGAACACCTTCTTGAAATGATACACGACGGAGCTGATATTATTGATATCGGAGCAGAGTCCACAAAACCGTATTCAGAACCTGTGAGTGCCGAAGAACAATTAAAAAAACTCCTGCCCGTTGTTGATTTTGCAAAAGGTAAAGTAAAAATCAGTATAGACACAAGAAGTGCACTTGTTGCTGAAGAATGCATAAAATCAGGGGCTGATATTATTAATGATGTTTCAGGATTTGATTATGACGGGGAAATGGCAAATGTTATATCAAAGTATAATGTCCCGATTATAATTCAACATTCTAAAGGGAGGCCTGAAAATATGCAGGATTGCCCGCAGTACAATGATGTTATTGAAGGAATTTTTCTGGCTCTCAAGAAAAAAATTGATTTTGCGATTTCTAAGGGAATAGCAAATATTATAGTTGACCCCGGGATAGGGTTTGGAAAAACCAGAGAAGACAATTTTGAAATAATTAAACGGCTTAAAGAGTTCAAATCGTTAGGGTATCCTGTTATGATTGGACTTTCAAGAAAAAGTTTACTTAATATGAAAGATGCCGATAATTTTTCAAAAGATATTTACACAACAGCACTCAACTCTATAGCAATTGAAAACGGTGCTGATTATATACGCGTTCATAATGTAAAAATGCATAAACACCTGATTGCTTTGATGGAAATGTTTATGGTAAAATAAAATGGCACTAAGATATCAGGGAAAAGTTTTAAGAAGTCTTATCTTACTGCTTTAATAAATTATTACTACAAGGAGATAAAATGGAAGATTTAAGAGATAAATATGAAGTTGTTATAGGCTTGGAAGTTCACGCACAGCTGAAAACAAAGTCAAAAATATTTGCACCTGACGGCTGCGAATTCGGGAAAGAACCTAATTCTGAAACAAGCCCGATTACTTTAGGGATGCCCGGAGTTCTACCTGTTTTAAATAAAGAAGCTGTTAATATGGGAATTTTAACAGGACTTGCACTGAATTGCGAAATACCGGAAAGATGCAAGTTCGACAGAAAACAGTATTTTTATCCTGATCTTCCGAAAGGATATCAAATTTCTCAATATGATGAACCGATTTGTGTTAACGGATATCTGAATGTAAAAGGCAAAAGAATAGGTATCACTCGTGCACATTTGGAAGAAGATGCAGGAAAACTTGTTCACGCAGGCGCTGACGGTCTTGCAGGTTCTTCTTATTCTCTTGTAGACTTAAACAGAGCAGGCACTCCGCTTCTTGAAATAGTTTCAGAACCTGATATGAGAAGCTCAGAAGAGGCCAGAAATTATATGGAAGAATTGAGAAATATTGTTCGTTACATAGGAGTTTGCGATGGCAACCTTGAAGAAGGCTCAATGAGATGTGATGCAAATATTTCTATTATGCCTAAAGGCTCAAAAGAATTCGGAACCCGCGCTGAAATCAAAAATGTAAACAGTTTTTCTGCCCTTCAAAGAGCAATTGAATACGAAATTGACAGACAGATTGAAATTGTTGAAGAAGGCGGAAAAGTCATTCAGGAAACAAGATTGTGGGACGATAATGCAAGAGAAACCAAATCTATGAGAGGGAAAGAAGATGCACATGATTACAGATACTTCCCAGAACCTGATTTAATGCCTCTAAAAATTTCAAGAGAATGGGTTGAAGAAATAAGAGCCAAAATGCCGGAACTTCCTCAGGCAAAACGGGAACGCTATATGAGCCTTGGTTTAAGCGAATATGATGCATCGGTTATAGTTGAACAAATGGGACTTGCTTTATTCTTTGATGAAGTTTTAAAACTCGGAGCATCTCCCAAAATTGCAGTAAACTTTATTATGGGCGAAATTGCAGCTTACTTAAAAGAAACAAAACTAGAAATTAATGAAACTAAATTAACACCGGAAAACCTTGTTGAGTTAATTTCTCTTATAGAAAAAAATACAATTTCAAACAACATAGGCAAACAAATCATTGTTGATATGATGAAAGACGGTTCAAAAGCTTCAGAAATCGTTGAAAAAAGAGGCTTAAGCCAAATATCTGACACAGGAGCAATTAAAGAAATTGCACAAAAAGTATGTGATGCTAATCCGGATCAAGTCACGGCTTATAAAAATGGAAAAGTTCAGCTTCTCGGTTTCTTTGTCGGACAGGTTATGAAAGAAACAAAAGGCAGAGCAAATCCGAAAGCCGTTAACGAAATATTAAAAGAGATATTAGGTTAAAAGGTATATTAATGTTTTTACAAAATAATAAACCGACGTGTATGGAAACAGAAATTTTTGAGCAGTCTGAAGTGCTTAAAAACTTGTTTCGCACACATGTAAATGATAACAACTATATACTTTTTGATATTCCGACAGATATTGCTAAGATTGTACTTGTTGCAAGCGGATCTTCATATCATTGTGCAAGATATACGGCTGATTTATTCGGAAACGTTGCCGGGATGGAAGCACGTGCAATATATTCAAGCGAATTTTTGCTGAAATCAACTGTACCGCATGACAACGATATTTTGTATGTTTTTATAACCCAGTCAGGTGAAACATCCGATACAAATTCAGCCTTAAAAAAAGCAAAAGAACTCAATATGAGAACACTTGCAATTACTAACAAAAAAGGCTCAACTATCTGGGAAGCTGCAGATTTTAAAATAGACTGCCATGCAGGAGAAGAGAAAAGTATTGCTGCAACCAAATCCCTGACAGCCCAGATGCTTTGCTGCACGCTCCTTGTTCTTAAATATGCAGCACATAAAGGTATTGATATTTCAAACTATATTAATGAATTAAAAACTCTGCCCTCATTTATTGAGAAAACATATCTGCTTCATCCGCAGATAAAAGAAATGGCAAAACAGCTTAGCAAATTCAAAAATATAGTGATTACGGCTGACGGAATATCTTATGCAATTGCAAAAGAAGCCTCGCTAAAAATTAAAGAAACATCATATATTAACGTTTATTCAAATATTCTGGGGGAATTTATGCACGGCCATGTTGCAATTTTAAACAACAAACCTGCTATGATTCACGTATCAATAAATGAACTGTCATATACCGCAATAAAGAATTTAAACAAAATAGAAGAAGATTATAATCCGCCATTATTTGTAATCGGCTGTACCAATGAAAAAATAAAAACAAAATTCCATATAGATATAAACTGCGAAAGCGAGATTGTAAAGTCCTTCTGCATAGTAGTAATCAGCCAGCTCCTTGCCCTAGAAATTGCACTTTCTCTTGGCCGCAATGTTGATAAACCGCATGGATTAGACAAAGTTGTAAAATAAAATACTTTAAAAACGGATGATAATCAATACCATCCGTTTTTTATAAATAGATAATATAATTAAAACTGTTTCAAAAATCTTTCGTCATTGTTGAAGAAAAGTCTTATATCATCAACAGCGTATTTTAGCATTGCAAGTCTTTCAACTCCCATACCAAAAGCAAAACCCGAATATACATCAGGATCAATTCCAACACCTTTTAAGACATTCGGATCAACCATCCCGCACCCGAGAATTTCAAGCCAGCCTGTGCCCGAGCATGTTCTGCAGCCTTTGCCTTCACACATAATACATTGAACATCTACTTCCGCAGAAGGTTCTGTAAACGGGAAAAAACTGCTTCTGAAACGAGTTGGACGGCTTGCCCCGAAATATATTCTGATAAATTCGTTCAAAACACCTTTCAAATCTCCGAAAGTAATATCTTTATCAACATAAAGACCCTCAATCTGGTGGAACAAATTATTCTTACGCGCATTTATGTTTTCATTTCTGTAAACTCTGCCCGGAGATATAACTCTTATAGGCGGATTTTTGCCTTCCATAGCATGAATTTGCGCACCCGAAGTCTGGCTTCTTAATACAACATTTTTAGCAATTTCAGTGTAGAAAGTATCCTGAACATCACGCGCAGGGTGGTCTTTGGGGACATTTAAAGCATCAAAATTATAATACTCCGTTTCAACTTCGGGAGATTGTTCCTGAGGCACAACTGAAAAACCTAAACTTTGAAATATTGAAACAATTTCACTTGTTGTAGAGGTTATAGGATGAATTTTACCGGTAGGAGTGTATTTCCCGGGGAGAGTAATATCAATTCTTTCGGTCAAAAGTTTTGCATTAAGTTCTTTTCTGTAAAATTCGGCATGTTTTTCTTTTAAAGCATTTTCTAGTTTCCGGGTGATTTCATTAGCAATCGCACCAATAACCCTTTTATCTTCATCAGATAAATTTTTTAGATTTTTCTTTATTTCGTTAAACTCACCCTTACGGCTTAAATATTTTGCTCTTATTTCATCAATATCAGAAATTGAAGATGCATTTGACAAATCATCAGTTGCACATTTGTATATTTTTTCCAGTTGTTCCTTCATTTTTTTTAACCTCTATATCAAAAAAATTTTTCAATTCTTCTTATATTATTTCATTATATTTTTTTTCGTAACCGATTGTAGTCATCGGCCCATGCCCCGGAAATACTTTTATATTATCATCAAGCTTAAACAGTTTATTTTTTATACTATCAGATAGTTTTTCAAAATTTCCGCCCCACAGGTCAGTTCTTCCGACACTATCTCTAAATAAAGTATCTCCCGAAAACAAATTATCGTCAACAAGGTAGCACACACCGCCTTGTGTATGTCCCGGAGTCGATATAACTTTTATATTCATGTTTCCAACATTAATTATATCGCCGTCATCAACATATCTTTCGTAAACAGGCGGGGCTGATTCAGGCATATTAAACATTCTTGTAAATTCATTTATTTTATCAGACAAAACCAAATCATTTTTATTAATTACAGCTTTGGCTCCTAAAGCATTTTTTAAATCATTTAACCCCATAATATGGTCAAAATGCCCGTGAGTAAGCAGAATATATCTAACATCTGCGCCAAGCTCCTTTACTGCATCCGTAATATCTGAAGTCAACAATGTTGCGTCAATCAAAACAGCCTGCTTTGTATCTTCATCGGCAAGAAGATATATATTATTTTCTAAAGGTCCTGCAATAAACTGTTTTATAATCATTTACGCACCAATTTAAAAATTTCATTACAAATATTAAAAAGTTCTTCCGCATTATCAAGTGCAACCATATTAGGTCCGTCGCATTTTGCCTTATCAGGATCCGGATGAACCTCAAAGAACAAAACATTAGCACCCGCAGCTACTGCTGCTTTAGCAAGAGTCGGAACAAATCTTCTGTCTCCGCCAGAGCATGCACCCTGAGCTCCGGGGAGCTGAACACTGTGCGTTGCATCAAAAACAACAGGATACCCGAATGTCTGCATTATAGGAATTGCCCTGAAATCCACAACTAAATTGTTATACCCAAAAGAACATCCTCTATCCGTCAGCAAAATTTTATTATTACCGCTGTCTTCAACTTTTTTAACCAGTGTTCCCATCTGCTCGGGAGCTAAAAATTGTCCTTTTTTAATATTAACTATTTTACCCGTTTTAGCGGCAGCGACAAGTAAATCAGTCTGCCGGCATAAAAATGCGGGAATTTGTAATATATCAGCGACCTTACTTACATGTTCAGCCTGATCAGGAGTATGAATATCCGTTACTATCGGAACATCAAATTTTTCCTTAACGGATTTCAGCATTTCAAGCCCCTTTTCAAGTCCCGGGCCGCGATATGAATTTATTGACGATCTGTTAGCCTTGTCAAAAGAGGATTTAAACACATAATTTATACCCAGTTTATCAGTAATTTCTTTTAATCTTTTAGCCGTAACATCAAGAATTTCCTGACTTTCTGCAGCGCAGGGGCCTGCAAGAATTGTAAGTTTATCCCCGCCTATTTCAAAGTCTCTCAGTTTAATTTTTTTCATTTCCATAACTAAATTATATGTAAAATATAACTGAAATACAAGCTTTAAATAATATTAGAAGAAAAGAGCATCTATTGAAGATGCTCTTTTTAAATTGTTTAAATTGATTAAACTTTGAAAATTAAGAAATTAATTCCTTAACTTCTGCAGCAATGTTTTTCGGATCTAACTTGATACCGGGGCCCATTGTAGTTGATAAATAAACTGATTTTACAAATGTACCTTTTGCAGAAGATGGTTTTGATCTTAATACTGCATCTGCTAAAGTTGCGAAGTTTTTCAATAAATCTTCTTCGCTGAATTCAATTTTACCTACAGGGCAGTGAATCATACCCTGTTTATCAGCTCTGTATTCTACTTTACCTGCTTTAGCATCTTTAACAGCTTTAGCTACATCCATTGTAACAGTTCCTGTTTTCGGGTTAGGCATCAAACCTTTAGGGCCTAAAACACGGCCTAATTTACCTAACATACCCATACAATCAGGAGTTGCAATCAATGTATCAAAGTCAAACCAGCCGCCTGAAATTTTATCAATAATTTCTTCAGCACCTGCATAATCTGCACCGGCATCTTTAGCTTCTGTAGCTTTAGTACCTTTTGCGATTACACAAACTTTAACTGTTTTACCCAAACCTGCAGGCAATACAACAGTTGATCTGATTTGCTGATCAGCCTGGCGAACGTCAATACCTAATCTCATGTGGCATTCAACGGTTTCATTGAACTTAGAAACTTCTTTTGAAATTTCTTTTAGTTTTTTAATTGTATCAACAGCAGTAGCCGGTTGAACAAATCCTTCCAGCATTTCCTGCATTTTTTTCTGTTTTTTAGTTAATTTACTCATTATTTTTAATTCCTTTCGTGGTAATAACGGACTTACGTCCTTCCATCTAACCTTCTTTAACCGTAACGCCCATAGCTCTGCAAGAACCTTTTATCATATTCACAGCAGCTTCCATAGATGTTGCGTTTAAGTCATTCATTTTTATTTTAGCGATTTCTTCAAGCTGAGCTTGTGTAATTTCGCCAACTTTATCCTTATTAGGAACAGCAGAACCTTTAGGAAGGTTTAATGCTTTCTTAATAAGAACAGGTGCCGGAGGTGATTTTACGATGAAAGAAAAACTTCTGTCTTCGTAAACATCAATTACAACCGGAATAATATATCCAGCTTGAGATTCTGTTTTAGCATTGAATTGCTTACAGAAATCCATGATATTTACACCGTGCTGACCTAAAGCCGGACCTACCGGCGGTGACGGATTTGCTTTTCCTGCTTCAATTTGAAGCTTGATTTTTCCTACTACTTTTTTTGCCATTTTGTTCTCCTTTTGTGGTACTAACGGTCTCCGCATTCTACTATCACTAAGCGTGAGGGTCCTTCCACATGTTTTGTACTATTAATTTAATTTGTTTATATTCATGCTGTACACGCAGCCATCTTTAACAAGTTTTGTTTACAGCTTGTTAATTTGTTTGTATTCAAGTTCAACCGGAGTTTCACGACCGAAGATTGAAACATTTGCACGAAGTTTTGATTTATCTGGATAAACTTCGATAATATCTGCGATAAAGTCTGCGAACGGTCCTGATGTAATTCTGACCTTGTCGCCTGCTTTAACATCAAGTTCAATTTTTTGTTGAGTAGATGATGAACGGTT
>CALUUR010000025.1 GCA_944324015.1 Candidatus Gastranaerophilales bacterium | reverse complement strand
AGTTTGGTTAGAGCGCATGCCTGTCACGCATGAGGTCGCGAGTTCGAGCCTCGTCGTTCCCGCCATTAAAAGAAGCCACCTTGTGTGGCTTTTTTTAATGGCTGAATTGATAGTGGTGAGAATCGCTTTTGCGAGTTCGGCGGATTTTGGCAAGTGCGACGACCGAACGAAGTGAGGTCTAGTCACGTCCCTGTGAACAACTTGACGGAGTGCTGTTTTTCGTAAGAAAAACAATAACGGAGTGTAAAAGTTGTGAACCGCCAATAATCCAAGACAGCCTCGTCGTTCCCGCCATTTGAAAATTGGCCCTCTTGAGGGTCTTTTTTGTTAGTAAAATCAATACTTTCAGGTGGTTCGAGTGTATTTGTATTTGTGCAGACATTTCAATCGTGTACGGTTAAAATGATTATTGGCTGAAAAGTGGTTTTGTGTTTAGGTTTTAACCTGCCGGAAGTGGCCGAAAATAATCAAACCAAATTACTTGAAAAGTCCTTAAGAGGAACTTTTATCAAAAATAAAAAATCAACTGTTAAACCTATTTTCAAAATTTAATATAAATAGTATAATTCTAACAAATAATATGAGGAGATATTATGAAATGGATTATTATTTTGCTGCTGATTGCAGCCGGAGTGTGGGTTTATTTCAATGTTGATTTTTCCCAGATAGGAAATAATGCTGAAAATGCAATAAGACAGGAAAAAACAATTAAAAAATTCTTTGATGCAGATCAACAAAATAAAGAAGAAACACAACAAACAATAAACGAACATTTCTAAACAAATTAAAAGACCGGTAATTATACCGGTCTTATTTCATTCCAACCTATCCTAAATAATTTCCTATTTCTTCCTATGATTTTCCGTACGATTACGCAATAAAATTAGTTCCAAACCTGCTTGCACCATGAAAGAAGGACTGCCGCATAATGTCAACCAGAGTTTTTTTAATAACAAGTCTTTTATTTAAATCTATTGAGTTAACTGCATCTGATGTCTGTTTATAAGTATCACAAACTGTATTGGAAAATAACAACGTATTTGCCATATTTAAAACCTCTCTTTTTCTTTATTTTGCTCTCGTACTTATATAAAAAATTTTTATAAAAAAATATTGACTTTTTATATTCAATTTATATAAAATCTGTTACAAAAGTTAACAATCGCCAAAGTTTTTAGTCTTTATTGCCGTAAATAAAATTATATATAAGAAAGGAGAAAATTAATGGCAGACCCGATTAATTTAAACACCGGAGTTAAAGTAGATCTAGAAAGATGGAAAAAACTTTCCGCAAAAGAAATTATCAGAGAAGAAAGCCGCGGAGAAGAAATTCCCGAGGAAATATTGTCATGGGCCCAACAAATGGCAGCATTCTCAAAAATTCCGGATAATATAACTTATGAACAGGTTGATGGAGATGTAGGACTTGATGCTTTAGATAAATTAAACTTGAGTCCTGAAGAAATGGCACAATTCCGTCCAGAAGCTGCTAACGCTCAGTCTCCGACCGCTACAGAACAGCCGGATGCTGTAAAAGACCCCGCACTTACAGAACAGACTAATCAGGAAACAGCTGATCAAAATATGTTTATGAATCCGACACCGGGAACAGCTGCTGACATAAAGCCGCAAAATAATAGAGATACTGCAGAAACAGAAGCAGCTCAAACCTTAGCCGATCCAGCATTAACAACCGATTCTGAAGAAATCAGAAAACGGAAAAGAAAACTCGGCTTAGAGTAAAGAATTAACAGCAGATTTAATGTCTTTTGATTTGTAAATGTAACTACCTGCAACTAAAGAATTTGCACCTGACAGGGTGCAAATTCTTGCTGTTTCAGCATTTATTCCGCCGTCAACCTGAATTATCAAATCTTCAGGAGCATTTTCTTTTATAACAGGAATTTTTTCTGCACAATCTGTCATAAACTTTTGACCGCCAAATCCCGGTTCAACAGTCATAACAAGAACAAGATCCAAATCATTTAAATACGGAATTACAACATCAGCAGGTGTTTTAGGCTTAATAGACATTCCTGCTTTAACATTATAAGACTTAATTAATTTGATAAGCCCTGTTATATCTTTTGCCGCTTCATAATGGAATGTCAAAATATCAGCACCTGCTTTAGCAAATGGTTCTATATATTTTTCAGGGTTTTCTATCATCAAATGGACATCAAGACAAAGGTTTGTAATCTTTCTTATTGAGGCCACAACCGGCACCCCGATTGTGATATTAGGGACGAAATGCCCATCCATAACATCTATATGAAGCCATTGCGCACCTGCCTTTTCAACAAGTTTTATCTCACGTTCAAGGTTCGCAAAATCTGCAGATAAAATTGAAGGGGAAACAATATTTGTCATTACACAACTCCGAATATTTTACAAGCCTCATAAGCCGCATGCTGTTCTGCTTCTTTCTTTGTTTTGCCGCTGCCCGAAGCTATAACTTTTCCGTTATAAGAAACCTCTATTTCAAATGTTTTGTTATGAGCGGGTCCGGTTTCTTTTACAATAGTATAAACAGGAATTTCCTTATTCACTGACTGCGTATACTCCTGAAGCATTGCTTTTGCATTATATTTTTCGAAATTTTTATCAACTTCTTCAATATAAGGCATTAAAACATTCTGCAAAAACGGAATTAACTGTGTTAATTTTCCGTCCAGATAATATGCACCCAATACCGCTTCAAACGCACACGCACAGACAGATTCTATATGCGTAATCCCCTGTTTTGCCTCATGAGGAGCAGCTATTATCAAGTCACATAAATTGATACCATGCGCAATTTTAGATAATGTACTGTCTGACACAACTATAGAACGAATTTTGGATAAATCACCTTCTGCATAATCCGGAAAACAATTAAAAAGAATTGTTGAGGCAACAAGTTTTAATACAGCATCCCCCAAAAATTCAAGACGTTCATAATTGTCGGTATATGGCAAGTCTTTTTCCTTTGTATAAGAAGGATGTGTTAACGCTCTTTTAAAAAAATCCGGATTGTCAATTTTTATTTGAAAAATTTCTTCCAATTCTTTCATCTAAAACAAACCTTTAATATAATTTACAATATCATGCGAAAACACAAAATATTTACAGAAATAATACATTACAGGAATTGTAAAAATAAAACTGTCAGATCTGTCTAAAAAACCGCCATGCCCGGGCAGTGAATTACCCGAATCTTTTACACCTGCATCACGCTTAATTAAAGATTCGCATAAATCTCCAATCTGCGCAAATATTGTACAGATTAATCCGGTCAATACCGGAATATACCATGAAATTTCAACAAAGAAATAATTAATAAACAAACCTATAATACAAGCTCCTATAACAGCGGATATTGCACCACCAATAGAGCCTTCAATTGTTTTATTCGGACTTATTACAGGAGCAAGTTTATGTTTTCCAAATCTTGTACCGGCATAGTAGCAGCCAATATCAGTCATCATTATAGCTACAAACATCATTACAACAAATCCTAATCCATCACTATATTGCGGAGATTGAATATCCCTCAACAACTGCAAATGCAGAGGGAAATAACCGCAATATACAAAACCGAGAATTGTTGTTGCAACATTTGCAATATAAGGCTGACGACCTCTGAACAGCACCCACATAAAAGCCGCAAAAGTACATAAAGTAAGTGCAAGAGCAACGTACTGAGTCCTGTCAAAATAAGTTATTATAGCAAGTAAAGCTTCAGCTGCAAGAATAATTTTCAAACTCGGATAAAACCCTTTGTGCTCAAGAATTTTTACATATTCTTTTGAGGCAAAATAAATTACAAAAGCAAGCAAAATTAACAGAGCAACCCCGCCGAGCATAATACATCCCATGGCAATTGTTCCCATAATAAAGCCTGTAAGCATTCTTGTAGCGTTTTTATTCAAGCCCTTTGTTTCTTCCATTATACGGTCATGACCTCTTTTTCTTTATCTGATACGGCCTTATCAATAATACCTGTATATTTGTCAGTTAATTTCTGAATTTTATCCTGATTATCTTTTACAGTGTCTTCAGGAAGATTTTCGCTTTTTTCAATTTTTTTCAAATCATCTGCCATATCGCGGCGGACATTTCTGATTGCAACCTTACTTTCTTCACCAAGCTTTTTAACTTCTTTTGCGGTTTCACGTCTTCTTTCTTCTGTTAAAGGCGGGAAAGCAAGCCTTATACAAATACCGTCGCTGTTTGGTGTAATCCCGATTTCAGCTTTGATAATTGCTTTTTCAATTTCTTTTAAAATTGATTTATCATAAGGAGTAATGACAAGAGTTGTTCCGTCCTGAACAGTAACCTGCGACATCTGTCTTAACGGTGTAGGAGCTCCGTAATAATCAACCAGAACCTTATCCAAAATCATAGGATTAGCTCTTCCGGAACGAATTGAACCGAACTCTCTGTGAAGCTGGGCTATAGCTTTTTCCATTTTTTCTTCACCTAATAAAAATAATTCATCTAATGACTCAGACATTTTTTTCTCCTTATACTTACTTTATTAATTAATATACGTTCCTATTTCTTTACCTTTTAAGATATCTGTAATGGCATCTTCTGCATCAAAATCAAACACAACAATAGGAATATTATTCTGTTTACACAAAGCGCAGGCAGATGTATCCATAACTTTTAAACCTTTAACAATTATGTCATCATAAGTTATTTTATCTAATTTTTTAGCTTGGGGATTAGTTTTCGGGTCATCCGTATAAACCCCGTCAACACCGTTTTTAGCCATCAGCATGGCTTCTGCATTAATTTCCGAAGCTCTCAAAGCCGCTGCAGTATCGGTTGTAAAGAACGGGTTTCCGGTTCCGGCCGCAAAAATAACAACTCTGCCTTTTTCAAGATGTCTGATTGCACGATATCTTATATATGGTTCGGCAACTTGATTAATTGTTATGGCACTTTGAACTCTGCAAGGTATATTCATCTGATTTAAGGCACTTTGCAGTGCAATTGCGTTCATAACAGTTGCAAGCATTCCGACATAATCGCCTGAAGCCTGATCCATTCCGAGTTTTGCGCTGTTTCTCATGCCGCGGAAAATATTCCCGCCACCGACAACAACAGCGATCTGTGCACCTAATTCACGTGCCTTTTGTATTTCTCCGGCTATCATTTTAACAGGTTTTTGATCAATACCAAATTGTTGATCCCCGAGTAATGCTTCTCCGCTTATTTTAAGTAATATTCTTTTATATCTCATGCCTTAGGATACCTCTTTTCCCTTATACTAGCGTAAAATAAGTGTATTGTAAAGAGATTAATTACACAATCTTTGATATTTTTATTAAGAATCATTAAGACTTTTTACATCGCTCAAAACAGCACTATATAAGTATTTTTAAAATTAGTATATATTTTTTAAATAAAAAATAGCACTTTTTTAAATCAAATTGTTTTTATTTAAATATAAGCGAACTATTAAAAAAAAGGAGAATATATGGCACGAGTATTAATTTCTATGCCCGAAGAGTTTCTACATAGGATTGATCAGGTAGCAGACGGAGAAAACCGGTCACGCAGTGAATTAATTCGGGAGGCTCTGAGGACTTACATTTACAAACAAAAAGTTCGCCAGTCAACAACTTCGGTAAAAAATGCCGAACTTTTGGAATCACTTTTAGAATAAAACCGCTGCGGCGGTTTTTTTATTGTTAATATGTCTTTACAAACTAGCAAAAAAATAATTGATGTTTTTTTATAAATAGTGTATTATTATGTGATAAGGTATGTGTATATGAAAGAAAATAAATATATTCTCCCGCAAAAAGCTAATTTATATCAAATTAAGGTTAGTGATATAACTGCAGAACTTCCTGATTTGAAAAACATTTCGGAATCGAAAGCGGTTGCAATTGCGAAATGGCTTACGGCCTGGATTGACAGCGATAAAAATCTTAAACCAAATTTTTTATTGCCTTCAAAACCGGAGTTGGCATACCTTCTTGGCGTAAGCATCGGAACTATTCAAAATGCCCTGCGTTATATCGAAGATTTGGGATATGTTGAATCAAAACAATGTATAGGAACCATTATCCGTGACAGAAGCAACCCCCAAAATTCAATCAGAAAACTTACCTCCAAACGTGAAATAGCAATATTTGCGATAAAAAAATATATTATTGATAAGGGATTAAAAGCAGGTCAATATTTGCCATCCTCAAGAACCATTGCTGCAAATATAAAAAGTTCTGCTAATACAACAAGGCTGGCTCTGGAATATCTTTCTACCATAAATATACTAGAGCACAAATTTAAAAATTCAAACGAAAACGGATGGGTTATAAAATCAACAAATTTTACGCTTGAAGATGCCGTTGAAGAAAATGTTTCTCTTGTAAAAAAAGTTGAATCGGATTTAAAAAATTATATAACGGAAAATCTGAATGTCGGCGACAGAATTCCTCCTCATGAAACTCTTTCAAAAAATTTGTCAGTCAGTATTAAAACAATTCACGACGCGTTGAAAACATTAATTGACGAAGGAATTTTGCTTGCCAGAAGGGGACGTTACGGAACAACCGTTGTAAAAATGCCTTATGATAAAAATATTGCAATAAAAAAAGAAACATCAATATTTGCACCTGCTATAGATACGGCATTTTACTATTATGAAAAGACTCAGAACCATATCAAAAAGCTTATCGCCGAAAATTATGAAATCGGAGAAAAATTGCCTTCTATTATAGAATTGTCAAAACAGCTTGATTTAAGCCCGAATACAATAAGAAAAGCGTTCCATAACCTTGCCAAAGAAGGTTATCTGGCATTTTCACGCGGACGCTACGGCGGAACATTTGTAATAGATATTCCAGAAACTGATGAACAAACTTTTAAATGGCTTGCAGTTAACCCTAAATATGCAGAAATATATAATAAAAACTAGGGACACAAATCTTCCCAATCAGGCTCTACATCATCCTCACCGGGTTCAGTAATATGTACACCTTTTTCAAGCATGACCTGAAGAGTCCACTTAAGCTGCATTTTATAGCCTGCAAAAGCTTTCTCGGAAGTTTTAGCACAAAATAAAAAGCTCGGAATTTCTTTTATCTCAATATAATGATAAGGATTACCGTCAAAATCTAAATCTTCACCTTCTATAAGCGTCCAGTTTAAATTAAGGTAATAATCTAAATCTTTTATGTTCATTTATCCGTCCAGAGAATTATCGTTCAAAGGCTGCGTTATCATTATGCCCTCACCGCCTATAACATCCGCTTTATTACCTTCTATATACAGATACACAGGCTTTACAGTATTTTGTTTAGAGGTTTTTATTATTTGATAAATTCTTTTATAAAGACTGTCTGTTCCGCCGCCGTTTTCAAAGTCAGCACTCAAGTTAATAATAACCTTGTCGGCAGATTCATTAATAGAAATTACTCTTGTACTGTCAGGAATTTCAGAATAAACACCCTTTGCTTTTTCATCAGGCTTTGGCCCTGCAATCAATGCTTGAATAGCAAATTTTATTTTGGATCCGTCTACGTCTTTATCGTATTCCCTGTTAACAGCTTTATAAACTTCTTCTTTATTGGCATTTTGACCGATAAAGAAAACATTCACATAAACTTTTTCAACCGGCTTTGCAGCAGGTTCTTTTTCTTCCGGCGGAATTTGAGTTTCAGGAACAGGAGTCAGAGGGCCTGAAACATTTTCATCATTATGATAAAGCATTCTTAAGCCTAAAACACAGCATACAGCAACCATTATTACACCCGTTACCAATAAAAAAACTCTTTCGTTCTTACGCATGTTTTTATTCCTTATCCTTTAAAACTGTAATCATTCCGTCAATCGTAATTTTATCTCCGGCGACATTGACATTGCGAATATTAAATCTCGCATTTTTATTTTCCAGTATTTTAGCAGAAAAATCAAGTGGGTTAATATAATTCAATAATTTAGAAAATTTATTAATATCCAGAGTAAGATTTTCACTTACAAAATTTGTATTTGCAAGAATAATCTCGCCGTTATGAACACACACATCTGCACTTATAACAATTTCCTGAGGTTTTCTAACAAAAGGAAGCGAATATTTCATTATATAGAACATTTTTCCTTTTTTAAGTTTTACCGATGTAGAAACAATCTGGAATAAATTCAAACTTCCGCCAAGCATATTTATGTCATTTACAAGACGTTTATAATCCGCGGAATTCATTGTATTATTTAAATCATCTTCCGTAATAGTTGTTTCTGCATAAACCGGAATATCTTCTTTTACAATTACATCACCGTTTTTATCCTGAACAACATAATTAAAATCACATAGGGTTTTAGTTTTAAAATACGAAATATAAACTCCGTCTACAACAATATCTTTACCCGTAATTTCAAGCGACTTAAATCTGCCGGCCTTCAAATCTCTTGTGCTGAAAGATTTTAAATTAACATCAATTTTACCGCTTGAAATTTCCTTTTTTATCGCTTTCTTTGCAATACTTTCACCAACTTTTTCAGCTATAAAATTTTGTCCAGTAACCTTACTGAAAAATCTTGAAACCCCTGATGTTAAATCATAAGGAGGGATACAATTTTGTGTATCACATGACGCAAAACTCATCTGTCCGGCAGCAAGCAATAATATTGTTAACAAAATCTTTTTCATTATAAAAACACTTTCTTTAATTTTATCTTATCATTATCTGCTTCACCAACAGCGCAGATTTCATTTTTATTATAAATCAAAATAACAATACTGCCATGCTCAATATTTTTATTTTTTATTGGAACACCATTTTTAATTTTTTCAAGTTCAAAATCCTCTACCGCATATTTTGGGTAATCAAGTTTATCAATCGGATTAATCAGATTATCAGAAATATTCATATCGTCTTTTAATTTGATAGAATCATCAATTTTGAGACTTCCCGCCTGCGTTCGGACAAGCCTTACAAGATACGCACCGCATCCGAGTTTTTGCCCGAGATCATGCGCAATAGAGCGGATATATGTTCCCTTTGAACATTTTATACAAATTTCAGCCTGCTGTAAGTCATAGTCAAAACTTTTTAATTTTATACTGTATAAAGTAACTTTACGCGGTTCAATTTCGACTGACTCACCTTTTCTTGCATATTCATAGAGCTTTTTGCCATTAACTTTTATTGCTGAATAAATCGGAGGAATTTGAAAAATTTCGCCTTCAAAATATTTCAAAAAGCTCTCAACATCATCTTGGTTTACCCTTTTATCCGAAACAGAAGTCTTTTCGCCTTCTAAATCATAAGTCGTTGTTGAAGCTCCGAATTGAACTGTTGCGAGATATTCTTTATCATCGCTTAAATATTCAATAAGTCTTGTTGCTTTTCCTATACAAACAGGTAAAACGCCTTCGGCAAAAGGATCTAAAGTTCCGGTATGTCCTATCTGTTTTATTTTTGTAATCCGTCTTAATTTTGCCACGACATCATGAGATGTCATACCTTTGGGTTTGTAAATATTCAAAAATCCAAACATAAGGATTACAGTTCTCCGCGGGAAATTTTATCAATAATTTCGCTTACTCTTGAGCCTTTTTCCAGAGAATCGGTATAAACAAATTTTAATTCCGGAGTTAATCTGAGTCTTATACGTTTTCCGACTTCATAGCGAATTTTCGGGGTGCTTTTTTCTATAATTTCTTTTGTTTTTTCTATCTGCTCATCAGAACCCAGAACACTATATATAACTTTTGCAAATGAATTGTCATGAGAAACTTCCACATCTACAACCGATACAACACCGGCAAGTCCCCTGACTTCTTTTCTCAAAATATCAGAGATATCTCTCATTAATTCTTTTCTAACACGTTCATTACGTAGAGTCATAATTTTCTCCTTAGTAAAAATCAGTATAACATAAAACCAGAAAAATTACAGACTCTGGCGTTCTACTTCTTCTTTAGTAGAAACTTCTATAATGTCACCGACTTCAATATCATTCCATTTGCTAAATGATATACCGCATTCAAAACCTTGAGCAACTTCTTTTACATCATCTTTAAAACGTTTCAGCTGATCAATTGCACCGCGGAACAGTTCTTTTCCGTCACGATAAAGAACAGCATCTTTGCTTCTGACAATCTTGCCTTCTGTTACATAGCAGCCAGCAATTCTTGTTGTTTTACCGATTGTAAATACCTGACGCACTTCTGCCTTACCGAGTTCAACTTCCTTAATTTCAGGTTCAAGAAGCGACAGCATTGTTTTTTCAATATCTTCAAGAATTTGATAAATAATATCGTATTTCTTGATTGTAACTCCTTCTTTTTCAGCAGCCGCAAGAGCGTTTGCATCTTCCTTAACAGTGAAGCCTAAAATCAAAGCACCCGAAGCAGAAGCAAGCATAACATCAGCTTCCGATATATCACCGACACCAACGTGAATAATTTTTGTTTTAATTTCTTTTGAATCCAATTGGGCAATAGCCTGAGAAACAGCTTCCGCAGCACCATTCGTGTTTGCCTTAATAATCAAATTCAACTGCGGAATATCATCTTCGCCCGCAACAGCCTCACGTCTGACGTGAGCAGGAAGCATTGCATCAAGACGTTTGTTACGTTCTTTTTCTTTGCGTTCTTCAACAATTGTTTTCATCTCTTTTTCATTTTTAACAACTTCAAAGTAATCACCTGCCTGAGGAACTTCTGTTAGACCCAAAATTTCTACAGGAGTGGAAGGTTCAGCCTTTTGAATTCTTTCTCCGCTGTCGGACAGCAATGCTCTTACACGACCGCAAGCAGTTCCGACAACAATACAGTTGCCTACACGCAAAGTACCGTTTTGGACAAGCAATGTAGCAACGGGGCCTTTTCCCTTATCGAGATTAGCTTCAATTACAACACCAGAAGCTTCCGCTTTCGGATTAGCTTTAAGATCCTGAAGATCGGCAACCAGAAGAATATATTCAAGTAATTCATCAATGCCTGTACCCTGTAAAGCAGAAACTTTGACTGTAATAGTATCCCCGCCCCATTCTTCAGGAACAAGTCCGTGTTCGGTCAACTGCTGTAAAATTTTATCAGGGTTAGCTCCCGGCTTATCAATCTTGTTAACTGCAACGATAATAGGAACTTCTGCTGCTTTTGCGTGGTTAATCGCCTCAATTGTCTGCGGCATTATACCGTCATCAGCAGCAACAACAAGAATTGCAATATCTGTAGCCTTTGCTCCGCGGGCTCTCATCTCCGTAAAAGCCTCGTGCCCCGGAGTATCAACAAACACGATTTTTTTCTCTTGGTTGTTATCAAGATAAACAGTATAAGCACCGATAGATTGAGTTATACCGCCGACCTCTGTTGCAACAATTTTATGCTTAGAAGCTCTGATACTATCTAACAGAGTTGTTTTTCCATGGTCAACGTGTCCCATAATACTTACAACAGGTGCACGTTTTTTTAATAATTTGGAATCAACTTCTTTTAATTTTTTAACTTTTTCTTCTTTTTCAAGTTCTTCTTCCATGTAAGCGTCTAAATCTTCGTCCAGCACCTCAAGGTCATATTCAGCGCATACTTTTTTAATAACATCAACGTCAATAAGCTGGTTTACAGTTGCCATAATTCCCTGAAACATCAAAAATTTAACTATTTCGGCAGGAGTTTTCTGGATTTTTTCAGCAAGCTCACTGATTGTCATTGCTCTGTTAACAACAATCTGTTTAACTTCTTTAACTTCTTCTTCTTTATGAACTTTTTTCTTATGTTTTTGAGCGGCAGCCTTTTCTAAAGAAATTCTTTCCTGTTCTTCTTTTTTGGAATTAAAGTCTTTCCCCTTTTTCTTGCCGTCAGCCGAACGTCTTCTGCCCTGTCCTTTATTTTCATAAATATCCTGTGAAATAATTGTTCTTTGAATAGGTTTTCTTTCGCCCGCCGGTCTTTCAAAAGGTTTTTTAGCCGTAGCACTGCCGTCTTTTTTTGCAGGGAAAGGTTTACCCTTTTCGCCTCTTGTCGGCCGTTCAGATCCTAACGACTTACGTTTTACATCAGCTACATTTTTATCCGCTGTCGTCTTTTGAGGGGCACGTCTGACAATCTCCAAACGGCTCTGCGGTTTTGGTTTTACAACCTCTACTTTTGGCATAGATGTTTTCAATGCAGGTTTTTTTTCTTCTTTAGTTTCTTCATTTGTTTCAGGTTCACTATCTGAAGTTTTTACTTTTTTCACAACAAAAGCTTTCGGTTTTTTAGCTTCTTTAACACCGCCTGATGCTATAAATTCTTTTAATCTTTTTACCTGATCAAGAGTAACTGTACTGGAATGAGTTTTGCCTGTTACGGAAATCTGCGCAAATTTTTCTATAACTTCCTTACTCGTAAGCCCGAGTTCTTTTGCTAATTCATTTATTCTAATTGTTTCAAAACTCATTTATTAATTTTCCTTTCAAATTTTCCGGTACAGGAGCTTTCAGCGCTTTTGCAATTTTATTTTTTTTAAAAGCAGTTTCTATACACGAATTATTATAGCAAAGATAAACAGATCTGCCAAATATTTTACTGCTATGGTTTATAATGATGTCGCCGCTTTGATTTTCTCTGGTAATTTTTATTAATTCATTTTTATCTTTAATTTTTCCGCAACCGACACATTTTCTATCAACCACTAATTTACCTCTGCTAATTTTTCTAATTTTAGCTTCTGGTCGTGTTCCATAAGCAGATTTATCAATTCATCCAAATCACCGTCAATGACTGTATTTACGTTCAGGTTATGATTAATTCTGTGATCAGTTAAACGTCCCTGCGGGAAATTATACGTTCTGATACGTTCGCTTCTGTCACCTGTGCCGACCTGAGAACGACGTAAATCCGTAATTTCCTGCATTTGTTTTTGGACTTCCATATCATACAACTTTGCCTTCAAAATTTGAAGTGCACGCTCCTTATTCTGGAGCTGGGAACGCTCTTCCGTACAGAAAATCATTATCCCGGTAGGTTTGTGAAAAACACGTGCGGCAGTTTCAACTTTGTTAACGTTTTGACCGCCTGCGCCACCAGAACGTGCAGTTGTAATTTCAACGTCGTTCATATTAAGTTCGACTTCTACATCGTCAACTTCGGGCATAACAGCAACAGTTGCTGTAGATGTATGAACTCTGCCTTGAGATTCCGTTGCCGGAACTCTTTGAACTCTGTGAACACCGGACTCATATTTCAACTGCGAATACACAGCATCACCTTTTATTGAAATAATGATTTCAGAAACACCGCCGGCTTCACATTCTGTTTTACTTAAAACCTGCGTCTGCCAGCCTTTCTTATCTGCATATCTCATATACATTCTGGCAAGATCTCCAGCAAAAATATTAGCTTCATCGCCGCCTGCACCGCCTCGTATTTCAAGCATAATATCTTTGTCATCCATCGGATCGCGCGGAAGAAGAAGAACTTTCATTTTTTCTTCATATACCGGAAGTTTAGCCTCATTGCTTTCAATTTCAGCTTTAAGAAAACTTTTCATTTCCTCATCTTTTTCTTCATGCATCATTTGCTTTGCTTCATCAATTGCATCAACAGCTTTTTTCCATTCATAATAGAGATTTACTGTTTCTTCCATTGATTTGCGCTGTTTCGAAAGATCTCGGAATTTTTTATAATCGTGGATAACTTCCGGATCTGAAAGGGTAACACCTAATTCATTATATTTCTTCTCAATCTGGAGAATTTTGTCTAACATATCTTTCATAACTTAAGTATATCAAGAAAATATTTTTTTTCAAAGGGATAAACAAGATATAAGCTTTATACAAATTTTAGATGATTGCACACAGAAGGATTTCAGATATAATTAAATAAAATTAAAGGAGATTTACCAATGTTAGAATACTTTTTAGGCTCATACATAGTAACAATAGCCGGTCTTATCGGTGCATATTTCTGGGGCGAACATGTCCACGGGGGAACAGGATGGACCTGTGTATTCATCGCAATGGTTCTTGGAATTTTGGAAGTAAGCCTGTCCTTTGATAACGCCGTTGTTAATGCGATGAAGCTGGAAAAAATGAGCCATAAATGGAGAATGAGATTTTTAACTTGGGGAATTTTAATCGCTGTTTTTGGTATGAGATTTTTATTCCCGATATTAGTAGTTTCAATATTTGCGAAATTAAGCATGCTTGATGTTGCAAATATTGCCCTTACAAATGCTGATAAATACGCATATTATCTGCATCAAACACATGCACCGATTGTCACTTTCGGCGGAACGTTTTTAATTATGCTTTTTTTAAACTACTTTTTCAACCACGAAAAAGATGTTCACTGGATAAAGCCTGTAGAAAGGTGGCTTTCGCATTTTGATCATATAAAAGGTATTGAAGTCATTATTTCACTTTTAATGCTGCTTGCAACCCAAAATGCGGTACCTGCCGAACAAAAGCTTCATGTTATGATTGCAGGGATTTCAGGGATTATAACTTATCTGGCAATTGATGGTTTTACTCATTATCTTGAAAAGCATGAAGAAATGAGACTTGCAAGCTGTGCAGCAAAAGGTGCAGGCTGCACAGGACTCATCAGCTTTATTTACCTTGAATTAATTGATGCATCATTCTCACTTGACGGTGTTCTGGGGGCTTTTGCATTGAGTAAAGATATAATTATTATTTCAATAGGGCTTGCAATCGGTGCTATGTTTGTACGTTCTTTGACAATAATGCTTGTTGAAAAGAAAACCTTAAAACAATTTTTATACCTTGAACACGGAGCACATTGGGCAATCGGAGCGTTAGCCTGTTTAATGCTTATTTCAACAGTTAAAGAAATCCCGGAAGTTGTAACGGGCGGTATCGGACTCGGCTTTATTGTTGCAGCATTTATTTCCTCAATTATGCATAATAAAAAAATGGAAAGACTGCTGGCACAAAAAAAAAATGGCGGTGAAAATGCTTAAGCTGCCGCTTGTCACTTTTGTTGTAACTTCTTACAACTATGAAAAATATATTTTAAGGACTCTTGAAAGTATTAAGGCGCAAACCTATAAAAACTTTGAAATTATTGTTGTTGACGACTGTTCAAATGATAAATCACGGGAAATAGTGGAAAGCTTTATTTCAGACAATCAGGACTTAATAATTACACTGATAAAGCATGAAAAAAACTCCGGACAACTTGCCTCTATGATAACAGGGCTAAAAGCAGCAAAAGGTCAATTTATAAGTTTTATTGACAGTGATGATATATTGTTAAGAGAATACGCAAAATGTCATATAAAGGTCCATCTAGAAACATCAGTTGCATTTACTTCATGCAGAATTGCAGAAATCGGAGAAGATGACGAGATACATACCCTGAATTCAATTTCCTCTCCCACAATTGAGCAAAATAATATTCTCAAACAAGTTCAAAATGACACTGAAGACATTGGACAGTTATATGATTTGCAGGTTAATTATCAAATTCTTAAACATAAACGCTTTGGCGGATGGTACTGGTCACCTAACAGCTCCGCAATGTTTAGAAAAGCTTCAATCGAAATGATTAAGGACTATCAAAATACTGATAAATGGAAAATCTGTCCCGATAAATTTCTGTTCAATCTTGTACACTTAATCGGCGGTTCTGCAATTATTTATAATACTCTTTTAGGATACAGAAGACACAAAAACAATGCAGGTAATTGTTCCCTTGTAACAGGTGATAAAAGATTGCACAGCGACTACATAACAAAAATAAACATTCAAAATAACATTAAAATCCGCCCCGAAACAATTAAATTTTTATGGCAAGAGAGAAAAAAACTCGGCATAAGAAATACCGTTAAGCTAATCTCAACGGCATTTCTTTCATATATATTTTAAAAATTAATCAATTTTCCAACTGTGAAGATATTCTTCCTGCTCAGGAGTTAATGTATCAATTTCAATCCCCATTGATTTTAGTTTCAATTCGGCAATTTTAACATCAACCTCATGCGGAAGAGTATAGAGTTTATTTTCAAGTTTTCCTCTATTTTTTACAAGGAATTCAATACCCAATGCCTGATTTGCAAAACTCATGTCCATAACGCTTGCAGGATGCCCTTCCGCGTTAACAAGGTTAACCAAACGTCCCTGAGCAAAAACGTAAACAGATTTACCGTTATCAAGTTTATATTCTTCAAGATTCGGTCTGATTTCCTTAATAGAAACAGCATGCTCTTTTAAGCCTGCAACATTAACTTCCCAGTCAAAGTGTCCTGAATTTGCTAAAAATGCTCCGTCTTTCATTGTTAAAATATGCTGAACATCAACAACATGCTTGTCGCCTGTTACAGTCAGGAAAATATCTCCTTCTTTTGCAGCTTCAGCTATCGGCATAACCCTGTAACCTTCCATAGCGGCTTCAAGCGCTTTAAGCGGATCCACTTCACAAACAATAACATTTGCGCCAAGAGCTTTTGCTCTAAGAGCACATCCTCTGCCGCACCAACCATAACCTGATACCACAACTGTTTTACCGGCTATTAAAATATTTGCGCCTCTGATTATACCGTCCATTGAGCTTTGTCCGGTTCCGTAACGGTTGTCATATAAATGTTTTGTCAGGCTTGTGTTAACCCCTACTGCCGGAAATCTTAAAAGCCCCTGGGCCTCTAATGCCTGAAGTCTTATAATACCCGTTGTAGTTTCTTCGGTTGAACCGATAATTTTTTCCGCCATTTCAGGGCACTGTTCATGTATGGTTGAAACAATATCACACCCGTCGTCAATAATAATATCCGGATTATGCTTCAAAGCTTCCTGAATATGTGCTTTGTATTGTTCAACAGATTCTCCCGCAACGGCAAAAGTCGGAATACCATAGTGTTTTACAAGAGCAGCTGCAACATCATCCTGAGTAGATAAAGGATTTGAAGCAACCAATATCGCATCAGCCCCGCCGGACTTCATGACAACACATAAAGCTGCCGTTTCTTTTGTAACGTGAACACAAGCCGAAAGTCTTAACCCCTTAAAGGGCTGCTCTTTTATAAATCTTTCTTGAATCTGTTTTAACACAGGCATATCTTTAAATGCCCATTCAATCTGATTTTTTCCCTGGTCAGCAAGTTCAATATCTTTAATATCACATTTCATATCCATCAACTGCATTTATTTTCTCCTTATCTATAAGGAAAATTATAACAAAGAAATACAATTTACTTTAATTTTGTAAAAATTTCTTAATAATACATTGTAGTATGACAAAAAATTTCTTTCAGTTGAGTTATAAATTTAGAAGTAAGGAGTGTTTATAGTGAAAGTTAATCTAAATTTAGAACAAACAAAAAATAAAAATAATTTTAACTTTAAGGGTTATGTTCCTGTAAAATCGGAATATGGAGCGAAAGAATATGAATTTAATTATGTTTTTGATGACGACAAATATGACTGTTATCTAGAAATCTTTGGTGTTGATAAAGATTCTGACGGAAACTATTATACAACCGGTATTCATAAAAGAATGCCGACAAACCCTGAAGATATTAATCCGGATGAACCAGGCATAAAACTCCAGAGCGGGAAGGCTACAAAAGTTGATTTATTGAATGAATTTAATATAGCAGAAAATGAACCCTTTGCATATTACTATAAATTATGTCCAAAAAATCAACATAACGGTGCTAAATGGACTACTGAAGCAGGTCAGTATATAGATGAAACTAATCGTTACGGAAATGCAAGAGATAAATTCAATATTGTTGTCGATAGAGCCTCAACTGTTTCCAAAGGCGGAGCCATGAAGCTCATTGTACCGGATATTAATAATGTTTTATGGATTTACGGCGATAAAAAATATATTGAAAGAAATCCCGAAATTGAAAAACTGAGACGTACATCAAAAACTTTTCCGAATAAGTATGGCGGTTCGCTTGCAGGTATTGAAAAAGACCTCGAAAATGGTAAGCTTGATAATTTTACAAGAATAATTACACTTCCGTTATTTACGGATGATTGTCTTTCTGCACATGCCTATTGGAATAAAAACTGTATGCAGATGGTACACAGTCTGGGAAATATTACTAATTACAACTCTTTACAGAAAAAGCTTTTTGCTAAAGGTATAAATCTTGTATCAGACGGTGCTTATGTTAATGAAGGACTTGAGGGTATTCACTTCCAGCATATTTTAAAATGGGGCGAAAAATCTCCTTACATGAACTGGTTTAAAATTACCGACCTTCAATCAGGACCGCTGAGCTTCGGTGTATTTGGTCAAAGAAGCCTCCATACAACCCACAGGCTAATAAATTCCAAATATGCATTTGATCAAAAAGTTGACGGCATGGTAAGAATACTTCCAAACCGCCAGTATGACTCTAAATCTCCAACCTATATACAAATCTATGATAACAGAATACGTAATGGAAAAAATTTATCCAATAAAGAATTAATTAGTGCTTACAATAAAATTAACAGAAACCATATAGAAATAAATACGCATAATGATACCGTAATCCCTTACAATTTCAGAATTGATTCTGAAACATACAAAAAAAATGTAGAAAAACTTAATGAATATAACAAAAAATTACCTGAAGATAAGAGAATTTTTCTATATTCAGGAAAAGGCACACGGCTTGTTTCTCATTTTGAATATTTTGGTTTGGACAGCAAACATGAAAGCGGTTTTGAAACCTGGGATGCCAATGCCGATATTGCAAAACTAAACTATGCTTATTCTCACAATGATACAGAAAAACTTATGAATATACTAAATCCTGACGAGCGTATGCAAGCAAAAAATATTCTTATACAAAACAATATGCAGGTGCAGGATTATGCTGTTACATCAGCAAAATACTGGACAAAAAAAACAAATGATATTTTAAATCTCTATGTCGCACAAAACTTAAAAAATATAAAAGGAAAAACACCGCAGGAAATAACCAAACAAATTAACAGATTATCAAATGGAAAAGTATTCCCGAAAAATCTTGATATAAACGAAGATATTGTAAAAAATGTTCTTAACGGCTCATACGAATTACACGGAAATGACTCCAACGAGTCTTTTGATGAATTGGTTACACGCAGTGCTATGGAATATCCGCTTGACTCAATTGAAGTCGGAGATGATATTGTTGCAGTCCTTGCATCACCTTATATTACAAAACGGGCAATAAAAAGTGACCAGGTAGGTGTGTCACGTTATGACATGTACAAAAACGGAAATAAACATGTTTTACCGGAATTTAAATATACATATGAACTGACAGATAAATTATATACAAAAGAAATTACAGATCTTGCAAAAACGGTTTTTGCTAATATTGATGAAAGATTAGAAAGAAACGGGCATGAAACATTACGTGACAGCAAGGGGAATCCAACCGATTACGGGAAATATATTCTTCCGATGCTGACAGGAGAAATAGTAAGATATGCCGTTATAAAATCTGTCGACCCTAAAATGCAATTTAATTATAATTTTGATACAGGTGAAATTAAATATGACTTTAAAACGCTTAAAAATACTTCCCTGATGAGTATGGGTATTATCGCAACGAGTCCAGAAGATGAAGCTCTTTCACTAATTGAAAAAATAAGACACAGAATCAAAAAATTTAGTGACGGAGATAAAAATGATATTACAAATGCGATATGGGAATCAATAAACGGAACTGACACAGAAAGTTTTAAGCTGGCTGAAATGATTGTTAAAAAAGCTCAGGCAGGTTTAGATTGGAGAATTGATGCAACAAAAGATATCGTAGACATAGAATCTTTAAGAAACGGACAAACAGACTTTAAAGACACATGGGATACACTAATTAATTTCTGGTCAAAATTTGTTGACGGAATAAAAGAATACCATCCTGATGCTTATATTGCAGCGGAAGTAACTGATGAAAACGACCTTTATAAAAAAGGTGAAGGCAATAAATCAGGGGCGAGATATGCAGATGATAAAGAAGCTGTAAAAAAACTTATGAATGAAGCAGGATTTACAACTCTTGCAAATTACAGCTATTTTGCTTCTGACATTACTAAAATCTTCGGTAAAATGTTTGAGTTTAACGGCAAAGATTCACCTGAAACCGGAACAGAACATAACGGGACTGTTCAATCACAATTAGAAAGATTTATAAACTCGGGCTCGCTTGAATCTCTTTTATATTCATATACATTTGCAGGAAACCACGATAAACCAAGGGCATTAGATGCTTATGCAATGGATATGGAAATGGTTTATGCAAATTTATCTGATAAAAATCCTAAATATGATAAATTAAGAGAAAGAGCATACAGGGTTTTAGAGGCCGTGCCTTATGGGCATAATATAAATCCTAAAGAGTTGCAAAATTATGATTTCGACAGGGTTAGCTGTCTGGCTGTTGCAAAATGTGAATCAATTACCAGCGGAATGGGACAATCAATAAATGAGTTGCCTGTGGACCAGCCCAGAAAAGATTATATTAATAAACTTATGCGTGAAGCATTATCACAACTGGCTCAAGGTAAATTTAAAAATGAAGTTTTTGAAGCAGATGGATTTGGTTCAAAAGATTATAATACTGCTTTAACTCTTGTTCTGAAAGAAATGGATTATCTATGGGATCAAAGTTTAGAACAAGATAAACCGGGACGTCTTACAGAAACAGAAAAAATGGAGCTTAAAAATAAATCTTTAGAAAAAATTATTAAGCCGGCTATGACAAGATTGCTCGGACAAACTAAATTTTTAGTTGCACTTCTTGGAAATCCGACATTATACGGTGGAGATGAATATGGTTCAACAGGTTTTGAAACAAAAACTAAAAACATGTATCTTCAAAACAGAAATATAATTCATGAAGAATGGGGAGATTCTGACGAAAACAGTCCTCTTTATAAAGCATTCATAAAAAAATTCAAAGATGACTTAGATGCTCAATACAATTTACGTAAACGAAAAGAGTTAGAGCCGCTGAATAACGGTACTCCTTTTATTTTAAAACAACAAAATGCCAGAGTTTCAAAAGAATATGGTATAGATAATCCAAATAACGGTCAAAAATGGACGCAAATGTCCTCATTATTAAGACAAAGCCCGGATGGAAGAATGACAGTATCTTTATTCAATACTACAGGGCTTAATCACAGTTATAATGTAGATTATGTTCCCGGTACCGTTGAACTTGACTATATTGATTTAAATCAAGATGGAAATAAGGGACTTCCGGGAGGTATTAGAAAAGGTATAAAATTTAGAAATGCAAATCCGGAAGACCAAACTGTATATGAAGTAAATGACAAGAACCAGATAGTTGCACAGAACAATGACAAAATCAGATGCAATGATTCAACGTTAATACTATATAGCGAACCGAGTTTTACAGGCAGAAGAATAATGTACAATCCTCAATATAACTTCCGTCC
Organism: Candidatus Gastranaerophilales bacterium; assembly: GCA_944324015.1. Classification (GTDB taxonomy): domain Bacteria; phylum Cyanobacteriota; class Vampirovibrionia; order Gastranaerophilales; family Gastranaerophilaceae; genus Stercorousia. Next base: position 2,406 of record CALUUR010000025.1, on the reverse strand, counting down.
TGCAAATTCGTATCAAGAAAAACAAGAAGTTATAACCGGATCAAAACTTGCACTTGTTAGTAAATAATAAAAAACTCCCATCATTGTAGATGGGAGTTTTTTATTGACAAATTGTTTTATACCGCAAATCTGAAATGGACTAAATCTCCGTCCTGAACAACATAATCCTTCCCTTCAAGACGTGTAACACCTTTTTCTTTGCAGGCAGCATAAGATCCGTATTTTACAAAATCGTCATAAGGCGTAATTTCAGCTCTGATAAACCCTTTTTCAAAATCAGTATGGATAACGCCTGCCGCCTGTGGTGCTTTTGCTCCCGCAGGAACTGTCCAAGCATGAACTTCTTTTTCTCCCGCTGTTATAAACGTAAGTAAATTTAACAGTTTATAAACAGATTTTATCATTCTGTCTATACCGCTGTCTTCGACACCCAATTCCTTTAAATATTCTTTTGCTTCATCAGGCCCCAGTTCTGCAAGTTCTTCTTCAATCTTGGCAGAAATCAGGACTACTTCAGCATTGTGTTTTGAAGCATACTCTTTAACCTGTTGAGTATAAGCGTTTCCGTCTTTTAAATCGTATTCTGAAACATTCGCAGCATAAATTACAGGTTTTGTTGACATCAGGTTAAGCTGTTTCACAACAGAAATTTCATCTTCATTAAAATAATCTTTAACATTAATGAAAGTTCCTTCAGAAAGCAGATTAGTCAACTTAGTTAAAACACTGTCTTCTAATACGGCAGCTTTGTCGCCGCCTTTTGCCTGTTTTGAAATTCTTGCCTGACGTTTTTCAACAGACGCCAAATCTGCCAGAGCAAGTTCCGTATTAATTACTTCAATATCATCAAGCGGGCTCACTTTACCTGCAACATGAATTGTATTCGGATCATCAAAACATCTTACAACCTGAATAATAGCATCAACTTCTCTTATGTTATGCAAAAATTGATTACCTAGGCCTTCTCCCTTGCTTGCACCTTTGACAAGACCTGCAATATCCACAAATTCAATTGCAGTCGGGATAATTACATCAGTTTTGCAAAGTTTTGCCAGAACCTGCAATCTTTCATCAGGCACATTAACCACCCCGACATTAGGTTCAATTGTACAGAACGGATAGTTAGCGCTCTGCGCATTTTTTGCACTTGTTAAAGCATTAAATAAAGTTGATTTGCCTACATTAGGCAGTCCTACTATTCCGGTTCTCAGCATATTTATATTTCCTTTTCAATTCCTTTTCTACTATAAAATAATTTTATACTAAACATACAGGATTAAAAATAAAATTTATTAATTCAAATTTTTAAAGTAATTATTTATTGGTCAGGGTATAATAAATACAGGAGCGTCTGTTTTTATTTCCTGACAATTTTTTATTGCATAATAATTCGTAATAATCTTATAACTATTAGTTTCAAATTTTCCTATTGCCAAAATGAAAAAATTATAATATGTTTAAATTATAAAGATAAGAAGGGTGTAAAAATATGAAACGACGTGAATTTATTATAAATTCTGCACTTGCAATAGGTGGAACCGCACTGCTTTCCGGTTGCGGGCAAAAAAAACTTATTAAATCAAAAAATCAAAGACTTTGCTCAAATAAATAATTTGTTTTATATAATAGATGGTACAAACTCGGATGATATGGACAAATATCGCCCTGGGTTAAAAGCTTTGGATGAACTGGGTATAATTTCACCCCTTGCCAAATTTAATATTACAAAACAAGAAATTCGCAATTATTTAAAAAGTCATAATATTGACAATTATGACAAACCTTCAACTCCGTGTCTTGCAACAAGATTCTCTTATGGAACTCTTCTTAATAAGCATATGCTAAAAATTGTTTATAATGGTGAAAACATTTTAAAAAAATATGGTTTTACAAATAACCGTTTACGAATACATAATAATATCGCCAGAATAGAAATTCCTCCGGATAAATTTAATGAATTCATTAAAAATAAATCTGCTATTATTCCTTCCCTAAAAGCACTTGGAATAACTTATATAACTCTTGATGTAGAAGGCTTAAGAAGCGGTAGTATGGATATAAATTTAATAAAAAATCATGGGGCTTGATTTTTGTTTTTTAGCGTTTAATAATGGGGTGTAAGAGAATTTATCGCGGGATGGAGCAGTCTGGTAGCTCGTCGGGCTCATAACCCGAAGGTCGTTGGTTCAAATCCAGCTCCCGCAACCAAGTAAAAAGCAATAGAGATAAGGTTTAAAACCTTATCTCTATTTTTTAATTTTTTAAATTTTTTTGTAATAAAGTGAGTGTTTTGCGTATGACAGATGGTGCGATTATTTCGGGCAATCGGTGCCATTGAACAGACATTGTCGGAATTTGATTTTTTTGAACCAATAGGGCTGTGTTTCAAATATATCTTGATTTTTT
>CALUUR010000024.1 GCA_944324015.1 Candidatus Gastranaerophilales bacterium | reverse complement strand
GTAGAACGTGGTGTTGTTAAAGTTGGTGATGAAGTTGAAATCGTTGGTTTAGGCGAAACTAAGAAAACAACTGTTACCGGTGTTGAAATGTTCAGAAAATCTCTTGATCAAGGTCAAGCAGGTGACAACATTGGTGCATTGCTTCGTGGTGTTGACAAAACTGAAATTCAACGCGGTCAAGTTCTTGCTAAACCGGGAACAATTCATCCGCACACTAAATTTACTGCTAACGTTTACGTATTGACTAAAGAAGAAGGCGGGCGTCATACACCGTTCTTCCCTGGTTACAGACCTCAGTTCTACATCAGAACAACTGACGTAACCGGTTCAATCAAATTTGACGGTCAAATGGTTATGCCTGGCGACAACGTTGTAATGGAAGTTGAACTTATCGCTCCTGTAGCTATCGAAGAAGGTATGAGATTCGCTATCAGAGAAGGTGGTCATACAGTTGGCGCTGGTGTTGTTGACAAAATTATTGAATAATTGTTGACATAATTAAGCTTAAAAAAAGAGCTATGGTTTCCATGGCTCTTTTTTGTTTATAAAGACTACAAAAGCGGCTTACAAATTTTGTAAGCCGTTTACATATAATTGATTTTTCCCCTAAAAATTTTTTCCTTTTCCCAAAATAATCTATGACCTTGACTTTTTATTTAGCTATTTGAAGTGATTGAAATTTTGATTTTTCTTTTGTTTGCTGTAAATATTTAACAAGAGATTTTGCAACAAGTTCGGAACGTTTTTTATTTTCTCTGTCTAGAATTTGAAAATATTCATCAAGTGATGACATAATGTATTCTGTATTTTCCATTTCATTTTCCCCTTTAAATCTTTTTATCCAAGCAGTGCATCAAGTATTTCTGCATTTTTTGAAGCTTTTTGAGAGTTTCTGATTTGATTTCTATACATATATGTTCTTAGTGCTTCTCTGATTAATTCTGAACGTGTGCGATTTTCGTAACCTGCAACTTTGTCTATTTCATCTAAAAATCTTTCCGGCATTGATATTAAAACTCTGGCCATATTGTTCTCCTTTTTGTTTCCCTTTGTAATTCCCCTTACATATATATAAAGGAAATTATTAATTAAAAATTGCGTAAAGTGTATATATTTATTATAAACTTCTTAACAAAAATTAATATAAAGAGTATTAATACCGCCTTACATAATAGTTTCGGTCATTTTTTAATTCTTGTTTTATTGTTAATAAATCTTTATCATCATGAATCTTTGAAAGAATTTTTGCAGTTTTCTCCCGAATAGTATAATCATTAATATCTTTTGTCTGTGAAAGGATTTTTATTAGCGTATTTTTTTCTATAAATGTACAAAACTCATAAATTGTTTCGAGGTACCAATATAGTTTAAAAACCGCTTTGTTGATTTTATATTTGCCGTCTTGAATATCAAATGATTTAACCTTTTCAATAGATTCTTCTGTTTTGGCGCAGAGTTTTTGACAAAAATCAATGTAAAATTCCGGATAATTTTTAAGGCTGTATATAGCGCAAAGAACATTTCTACAAATATTTCCATTTATATCAATAACTGCATCAAGTAGTGTATCTTGAAATCCAACATAGAATTTTGGATTTCCCGGTATGAATTCTTTGAGTCTGAATGATACTGCTTCTCTAATTTTTCCGTCACATCCGGTCAGATTTGAGATTAGAATTTCTGCTTCTTCTTGTGTCGTTATTGCATTAATTTTCAGGACTGCTGCCTGCTTTTCAACCACAGAGCCATTTTTGAGTAAATTAATCAAATTTTCATGTGAATACTCTTTTTCATATATATTTAAAGCTGTATTAAAATCTTCATTATGTTTATTGTTCAAATTGTGCTCCCAATGCTGTTATATAAATAATATAACATAAAATACAATGTTTTTTGAGTTAAAAATAGATTTAATAAATGATATAAACAAGGTATTTAATGATATAATAGTTTCAGGAGAAAACTTATGAAAGAATTAATTGCATTTTTTAAAGATATTTTTATGATAAGCGATCAGAATTCAAATATAAAGGTTGGTTTGTCACAATTTAAGAATAATCAGACAGAAAAAAAACAACCTGTAAAAAATATTAAAAAAGAGAATAAAGAAGTAAAATTATCAGATCTTATGAGAAGAAGTGCATAGTTAGTTAATATTCAATCCCTTTTCTAGCAGTAATACCTGTATTCCAGTAATGCTTGACCGGTTTAATCTCAGATACTAGATGCGCAATCTCAATAATTTTCGGGTTAGCGTTTCTTCCTGTTAAAACTATTTCCATTTCTTCCGGTTTATTTTTCAAAACTTTAATGACTTCATCAACATCAATAAATTTTAAATCTATTGCGATATTTGCTTCATCGAGGATTATAAGGTTGTATTCATCGTTTGTAATGGCTTTTTTAGCAAGTTCCCAGCCTTTTCTAATTTCTTCTTCATCATTTTTATTTTTATTATCAGAATAGACTATTCTGTCTAAGCCTGCCTGAACAATTGTTAAATTTTGTGATATTTGTTCTGATAAATTTCTGAACGAAATCAGTTCTCCGTAATCATCTCCGCCTTTTGTAAACATTATAATAAGGACTTTCCAGCAGCGGCCGAGAGCCCTCATTGCAAGCCCTAAAGAAGCAGTAGTCTTTCCTTTGCCGTCACCAGTATAGACCTGAATATAACCGTGTTTTGCCCAGTTAGGATTTATTAAATCATTCTTGCAAAAGTCTTTCATATTTTTATTATATACTAAAATTATGGAGAATAAAACAGACTTAAGAGTACGTGCAAAAACTATACGAAAAGGGCTTGATATTTCGTTTATCAGTACAAATATCGTAAATTTAATAAGAAAAAATGAAAGTTATTTAAAAGCTCAGAATGTTATGCTTTACTATCCTATGAAGTATGAAATAAATCTGCTTTCTCTTTTGACAGACAATAAAAATTTTTATCTTCCAAAAGTTTACGGTAAAGATATGCTTGTTTGTCCTTTTAAAGAAGGCGACAGATTGAACCTGTCAGAATTCAAGGTAAATGAACCCTGTTCAAATCCTGTAAATCCTGAAATCTTGGATTTAATATTTGTACCTGCTTTAATGACTGATAAGCAAGGATACAGGCTTGGTTACGGCGGCGGGTTTTATGACAGATTTCTCGCAAAATATAGAAATATTAAGACTATAACTCCTATAGCTTCAAAATTTATAGTTAACAAACTTCCGATTGATGTCTTTGATTGCAGGATTGATGAAATTCTTTCATGTTAAAAAGGAGTTCGCATTTAGTGAACTCCTTAAAAAGGTTAGTCAAGGATAGGGGTTTAGTAGATTAAATCCTTATTAATATTCAGGTTTAAGTAATTTAATAGACTCCTGTTCAGCTTGTTTAACTGATTCATATTCTTGTTCAATCATTTTCAGCTGGGTTTCTATTTTGGCTTTTTCTGCCTGAATTTGTTTTTCTTGTTCATTTAAAAGTTTCGTTTCTTGTTTACCCATGTTTTCACGAGCTTGATTGTATAAACTTTTAAAAATCCATTGCTGATACATAGCCTGATATTGCGGATTTGGCATTTGCTGCATTTGCATTGCAATCATCGGCTGCATCATTGCCATATTTTGCTGCGCACTCATTAATGCTCCGTTATGCGCATACTGCATATACATCATCTGTCGACCGAACATTGAACCCGGAGTGTTCATCATATCGCTCATGGATACGGATCCATCGCCTATATTTGCAGAGTATTGCTGCAAATCAGACAATTTTTTTGTCAAATCCATTAAACGATATTGTAAATCGTTCCGTTGATGGATGAGCTGCAATTTTCGATACGCGAAAATTAACATTTCCTTTACTCCTACCTAATTTATTATAACTAACCTTTTTTAACCTTACATTTATATAAAAACATGCAATTCCTTGAAATTGCATGTTTTTGACTATATTGTTAAGTTTTGTTAATATTCTATTTTTCGCTTTTTGTAATAACCTTGTCAATAAGGCCGTATTCTAAAGCTTGTTGAGCTGTTAAGAAGTGATCGCGTTCGCAGTCTTCTTTAACTTTTTCAACTGGCTGACCTGAATTTTTAGCAATAATTTCAATTAACATATCTTTCATTCTTAAGATTTCTTTTGCTTCAATTTCAATATCTGTTGCCTGCCCCTTAGCGCCGCCTAAAGGCTGGTGAATCATTACTCTGGCATTTGGAAGTGCCATTCTTTTACCTTTTGCGCCTGAACAAAGAAGAAATGCTCCCATTGATGCAGCATCCCCCAGGCAAATAGTTGAAACATCTGATTTTATAAGCTGCATTGTATCATAAATTGCCATACCTGCAGTGATTACACCGCCGGGGCTGTTAATATACAGCATAATATCTTTTTCGGAATTTTCACTGTCCAGTAAAAGAAGTTGTGCAACAATAGAATTTGCAACATCGTCATCAATTTCTGTACCTAAAAATATAATTCTTTCCCTTAAAAGTCTAGAAAAAATATCAAATGAACGTTCACCTCTTGATGAAGCTTCAATAACTGTCGGAACATAGCCCATTAATTTCATGTAAGTTTTTTGATCCATATTTGCTCTCCTATATAATATATACAATTATAGTATAAAAATAAATAAATATATAATAAATATTATAGGAATCTTTACCCTCTCCCAAGGAGAGGGTAAAGATTTGCAAACAGAGGGCAGGAAGGTAGGAGGGTAAGCTTTTATCGGTGAGCATAGCTCACTAATATAGGACATTAGGGCGTTAAGTCATACGGTGCGCAAAAGCGCACGTAAATTATAATAATCTGCACTTAATGAAACAATAACAAAGCGGATGTTGTTTGAGCGGTAAAATTAGATTGCGCAACAGGTGCGCTATGACAAATATATAGCAGTTCATCCGCTAGGGTTGAATTTAGTGCAGATTAAACAATCTGCGCGTTTTTCTTTCTTTGCTTAATTTCTTTCTTTTTGAGCGACGCAAAAAGAAAGAAATTAAGTGCGGGGTGTGGGGACGCATAGTTCCCGCATATAAAATAAACCCTCTCCTTGGGAGAGGGTAAAGATTCCTATAATATTTATTATGTTAATAAATGTAACAAAATAACCCTTTGCTGAAATCAGAGTTTATTAAAATTGTTTATATATGTAAGAGAACTAAAAAAGAAGAGAGGCGAGAAAGATGGCTATTTCAAATATTCATGAAACATTGCTGCTTTACACAAAACAAAAAGCTTTAATTAATGACAGGTTGTCTGCTGTTATGATGGATTCTCTTAGCGCATCTAAACAGACGGCCGAAAATCAGGCTAAGTATAATAACAAATTGAACGAAGCATATTATACATACTATGAAACAGAACCTGATGTTTATCAAATGCTTGCAGAACAGTATGAAAATGAACACCAGCTGGAATTGGCTACAGTAAATTCCTGGGAAGAAGAATTAGAACTTGAAAAAAACAATCTTGAAACACAATTAAACGAGATTAATACTTTTGAAAGTACTTGGACCAAACTTCTCCAAACTAATGTGAAGAATGATTTTTCATACGGCGGAGCTCAACAATAACAGTAAATTATATTATTATTTTACAAAAAGCAGTTTTGATACTGCTTTTTTGTTGTATTATAAAAGTATGTTAGAAACCGGAGAAAAATTAGGCGCTTTTATTGTACCGACGGGCATAGGAGCTTCAATCGGCGGTTATGCAGGTGATGCAAGTACTTATGCACGTAAATTTGCTGAAATTTCTAAACTTATTGTTAACCCTAATGTTGTAAATGCGGGCTGTTTTTCTGGAATAACCGGTAATATGTTTTATGTTGAAGGATATTCTCTTGATGAATTTTTCAAAGGAAATATCAATTTACTGCCTTCACAAAATAATAAAATAGGTGTTGTATTTGATAAGGCAATTCCTCAAGATGTTTTAAATGTTCATATAAATACTATTAATGCTGTTAAAACTGTATACGGAATTGATATTTTTGATTATGAATTGACAGAGTGCGAAGTGGGAGTTGAATTTCAAATGGAAGAAAGCGGGATTTCAACTGGTACTGTCAAAAATATTTATACTTTAAAATCTGCTTGTGAAAAACTTATAAAGAAAGGTTGTAATGCTATAGCTCTTGTGTGTTTATTTAACGACCCCGAAGAAGATAATCCTGATTATGCGAACGGTTCCGGAACAGATCCTGTTGGCGGGGTTGAAGCCGTTTTATCGCATTATATTTCAAAAGAGCTATGTATTCCCTGTGCGCATTCTCCGGCATTTGATGATTATCAGATATATTCTGATTTGGTTGACGGGCGTGCTGCTGCTGAATATATTACTCCGACTTTTCTTCCTTGTATTCTTATAGGGTTAAATAACGCCCCTATGCTCGTAAATAAAGGCGGTATAAGTATAGATAATCTTGATTATCTTGTTATGCCGTATGATTCTTTAGGCTCTGTTCCTGTTTTTGAGTGTGTTAAAAGGGGAATAAAAGTTTTTGCAGTAAAAGAAAATGTTACAGCATTAAATGTTACTCCTAAAAAAATCAGTGATAAAATTATTGAAATGCCTGATTACGAAACCTGTTTGAAATACATTAAAGGTTTACAACTTCAGGAAGTTCATTAATTTTGTAGAATATTTCAGATGCAGTTTTGAAATTTTCAGGATTTGAGCTGACATAAAATTTTTCGTATTCAAATTTGTTGTTTAACATATTTGATTTTGTTAAATCTTCCTTTATATTTTGAGCAAAATATAATGACGGGTCAATAAATTTTGCCTCCGGCATAAATTTTTTCAATACATTTATCAAATAAGGATAATGCGTGCAGGCGAGAACAATTTTGTCAGGCTCAAAACCTTTCATAATATCAAGTATTTCCTCTACCTGAATAATGCTTTGAGGCTGGGTAATTCTGTGTTCTTCAACAATTCTTACCCAATTTGGAGCGGCTAGTTCAAAGATTTGCATATCTTTATTGTATTTTGCAATTTCTCTTGAGTAGCTGTGTGAATTTATAGTTGCCGGAGTTGCAATTACACCTAATTGTTTTACCCCTTCCAGTTTTGCAATGGTTGAACAAACTGATTGTATTATCGGGTAGATTTTAAAGTTGTAATTGTCCTTTAATTTTTCATAAGTAATGGCCGATGTAGTGTTGCAGGCCATTACAACCGCCTTTGCATTTTTACTTTCGAAAAATCTGAAAATTTTATCGGCAAATTCAAGCAGTTGTTCTTCTGTTTTTTCACCGTAAGGCATATTTTTTGTGTCGCCGAAATAAAGGTAATTTTCATCAGGCATAAGTTTTTTTACTTTCTCAAAAACAGTAAGTCCGCCTACACCTGAATCAAAAAATGCTATTGGTCTTTTATTATTTATATTGTTTAAAATAGTTTTGTACTCCGTCTGCTATTGCTTTTGCTGTTGCCTGCTTACGTTTTTCTCCAACCAGCTGAGATCTTTCGCTGCTATTTGAAATAAACCCGATTTCGACTAAAATTGCAGGTGATGTAGTATGATTTATAACATAAAATTTAGATTTAAACAATCCGCGATTTGGAGATTGTACGGCACTTGCAAGTGATGAATGGACAGTTTGTGCAAGAGCTATACTTTCTTGGTGATAGTAGTGTGTTTCAACTCCCGTAATTTCCGGTCTTACACTTGAATTTACGTGAATACTTACAAAGATATCAGGGCTGGCATTTTCGCTTATTGCAACTCTGTCCTGCAGAGATACGTAAGTGTCATCATCTCGTGTCATAACAACGCTGTAGCCTTTTTGTTTAAGAAGCTTTTCAACACGTTTTGCTACATCAAGAGTTATATCTTTTTCATTTATTCCTCCGCCTATTGCTCCTACATCCTTGCCGCCATGTCCGGCATCAATTACAACTTTTTTTATTCTGGTATTGTCTGTAGGAACAACAGGATTCAGGATAATAGATGGTATTAAAGTTTCTGCTTTCTTCTTTGATTTTTTTATTTTTACTTTTATACTTCTTCCGTCAGCGCCGAGGTAAGTACTTACAATTGCATCCTGCTGTACAGGTATTGTAAGTTTTAAACCTATTTTGGGCATCAGGTCAATAAAAGAATTTTCAAACAGTGTGCCTTTATATGCAGCTTTAAAATTCTCATCGTTGTATTTTGAAACATTATACAGGTAGAGAATGATTTTGTCGTTATACCTGTCAAGTCCGTGAACAACGGGAGAGTCAAATTTTAAAATCATTGATTCCGTTAATGAATCAATTTTTTCTTTATTATAAGCTATGGCATTGCTTGATGTATTGTAGAGTGTGGAATTGTTTGTTTTCCGGTAATTTGCAATTATTAAAGACTGGTTGTCACTAGAATATATCGGAATGTAATCTTGTACCGCATCTGTTGTGATTACAATTCTTGCTTTATTCACGGAAAATTGGCCGATTTTTACGGTTTCTGTTTCACTTATGCGGTATTCTTTGTTTCTTATTTTCATATCGACAAGAGTATTTGGCAAATCATAAATAATTCTTGTCGGGTTATAAAGAATCATTGGTCTTTCGATTGAAACGGAGCCAAAACCGTTTAATAATATCATGTTAGGTTTAGGAGTTATATTATTCAAATAATATTTTGTATTAAGTTTTAACTCTTTCCTTTCAAATATTTGTTCCGCCTGCTCGTTAAATGCATCTTGTATCTGGTCTACAATGCTGTCACTCGGTTTTTCAGCAGGCATAGATATTGTCATATATTCATAAAAATCACTGGAGGAGGAGTGCTCATCACGGAATGTGTTAAGGAAATATTCATTATCGCACATTTCATTATCTTGTAATTTAATAATGATGTTATTTTTAAGTCTTAAAAATTTTATTTTATCCGGATTAAATCCGTTATCGTAATACATTACAACTCTGACGACATCGGGATTTGTTGAGAACTGATTAATTTTAACTTCTTTAATAGGTCCTGTTTTAAATATCCAATCTTGCTTCGGGAATGTAATTATAGAAGAATTTATGTCAAAATAAACCCTTGACGGGTTTTGCATTTTAACAAGTTTAATCTCCGGTAAAACGCTTCCGGATTGTGTGTCTTGACCTGAAAGCACAATGATGGAATTAGACGTATCAAAATTTGCATCTGTGAATTTATACAATTCAACTGCGCAAGCTTGCCGGACAAATGTAAATAAACAAATTACAATTATTGATAATAATATAAAAATTTTTTTCATAAATCTAATCTCACTCATTATTATATAACGGGTAAGAAAAGCTATCAAATTGTAACGATTTATTCATCGAGAATATTATTTGTAATTGCAATATAAACTGCATTTGTCCTGTTTTTAGCATCAAGTTTCCGGATAATTGAGCTTATATGTGCTTTTACTGTATGGATGCTTACATAGACCTTTTCACTGATTTGTGTGTTGCAGTAACCTTCTGTAATAAGTTTAAGAATGGTCTTTTCTCTTTGTGTTAATTTTTGCATATTTTTACCTCTCTTTAGAAAGGATAGCATATTTATTTTTTTTAAGATTAATTTTATTGCCGTTTTTAAAATTTTTATAAAAAACTTGAAAAAAAAACTTTTTTTGTTAATATAAAAGTTGCTGAGAATATGTTCAGGATGTTCATTCAGTCTTAAAAATATAATATGCGCCCGTAGCTCAGCTGGATAGAGCGTTTGGCTACGAACCAAAAGGTCGGGAGTTCGAATCTCTTCGGGCGTAAGGTTTAAAAGATAAGTGTTTCAAGCTATTTTGAAACACTTATCTTTTTAGTAAATTATAATGAAAAATTCAACTTTAGTTCAACTTTTATTTTACTTTTTAAATAAAACATCTGATAAAATATTAGAAGCTCCTTCATCTGCTTTTTTCATTATATGGCTGTAAATATCGCTTGTTGTACTAACCTGAGAGTGTCTGAATATGTGTAAAGATAAGGTTTATGTTTTTCTGTATACATTTTTTAAAATTTTTAGAAATTTATTTTCTTTCAGATATTTATCAATAAAAGAGTTTATTGTATCATGTTCCCCTATTATAAATAAACTCCCCTGTTTTAATTTATTTGATACTATTTTGACAAATTTTTCGACTTTTTCATTTTCAAAGTAGCCGAGAACATTCCGGCACATTAGAATTGTATCCGACCTGTCGTTAAGGGATGAAAGGATATTATACATATCTGCCCTTTCAAAGCTTACCCGTTTTGTCAGTATATCTCCAGCTTTGAATGTTTTCGGCCTTTGTAATTTTATATCATCTTTTATATCCAGAGTTTTGTTTGATGGGGTAAAATATTTTTCGTAATTATCTGAATTCATTTGAAGTTTTATTCTGTCTGACAGGCATGTGTTTATAAAGCCGCTTCTTGCAGCATTAACAACTTCTTCATCTATGTCATATGCTTTAATCGGAAAAAATTTTTCCGTATCATTTTCAGGAAGGTTTTCCAGTAACGATATAATCTTTGTATATGCTTCAGAACCGTCTGATGAGGCAAATTGAACTATATTTACTTTTGTTTTATTGCGAAAATTTTTATTTTCATATTCAGCCAGTTGTTTCCAGTCCAAATCCTCGCGAAACAGCCAACTGTTAGTCCCGAATTCATCTCCGTTACTATTTTTATAATATCTGCCGGTTGTGCCAAAAGCGAAATTATTTTTATAGTTATTATAGGAATGTATTTTCATTGTCTATATAAAATACAAACATATTTTTTTTTGTTATAAAAAATAAAGATCAATCTCCATTTAAATGTTAATAGGGGATTGATCTTTATTTTATTTTAGCAAAGTTCTGCATCTCCAAGTCCATATTGTTCTAATGAATTAACTTTTGCCTGTATACATATAAATTGAAACTCATTATCAGAAGTATTTTCTATAGTTCTCGCGGCTTCAGGAAGCACTTTAACAACTGAGCCCTCTTTTACTTTAACAGGTTCTCCATCAATGGTAATTATTCCTTCCCCTTTTAAAATAATATAAACTTCTTCATTTTGTTTATGTTTATGATTAAATGGTACTTTAAATCCTTTCGGAACAGCATTAACTGATATTTCGCAGCTGCTCAAGTCTAATGCATCATGTAAAAATACCTTACCATTTTCATGATTAATAATTTCATGAATTTTTCCAAGTTCTGTTGTTGTGTAATTTGTCATAATTCTCTCCTTTCGTTCGATGTCTAACTACATGTCTAAAATTTTTTATAACATTTTTTCCAGAAGTCTGTCAATTATGTCAGATTCCTCTTTTGATAGATTTCTATATAATAATTTGTTTAGCTCAAAAGAAATTTTCTCAAATACAGGTTTAAAATCTTCACCTTTTCGGGTAAGAATAATAAATGTACTTCTGTTATCATTATGCGATTTTTCTCTTTTAACAAACCCGAGTTTTTCAAGTTTGTCAACAAGTACAGTTACTGTCGGTTTAGTTCTGTGGATTTTGTCGGATATATTTTTCATTGTTAATTTTTCATATTTGTAGAGTAAAACCAGAATATCTCCATGACTTGGAGCCAGACCTTCAATGCCGTTTTTATTTAGTTGTTCAACTATAAAACGGTTTCCTTTTTCATGTATTCTGGATATTAAAGAAAGTGCTTTTTTCATAAATATATGTTTAATTATACAAAGAAAAATCGAATACATTTATTATAGTTAGATATCTAATAATTGTCAAGCAGTTTTTTATTTAAGATTTATAAAATATTTATAAAAAAATAGCAAAAAAATTTTTATTTGTTTTTTGTATAAACAAAGTGTGTAGAAAATTGATGGGGAAATTAAGAAATGAAACTTAATTTAAATTTAGCGGGTTCTTTGTATTCAAGAGGAATTAATAATATATTTGCAGCTAAATCTCAACAAAATCAACAAAACGTGCGTTTTAATAATCAATATTATTGTTCGGATAATGTATGTTTTAGCGGTATAACTAAGCAGATGTCGGGACATACATATATTGACGGGCAAAAAGATATAAAAAAAATTGTAAAGGAGCATGAAAATAGAAATCTTATACTCGGCCAAATTCCTGATTTTATACAGGCGAAGTTCCCGCCAGATAGGCATGAAGAATGTATAAAGGAGTTTTATGATGTATTTGGACAAATAGTTACTGAGTTGCGTGATTTTGATGAAACAAAAGTTTTTTCTATTGATGAAATAAAAAAGCGCCGTAAAAATTCAACTAAAGATTTGTATGTAAATCTTCTTCAAAAATATAATCTTGTGTCTCCATGGGATGATGTTGATATAGAATATCTGGATAAGGGCGGTAAAGGTGCAGGATATAAACTTACAGGTTTAAGAAATCCAAATTTTGACGAAGATGAATATGTGCTAAAAGTATACCATTTAATAGAAGGACGTAACTGGCAGCCTTATAAAAGTCACGGGAACTATGCAGAAAATAACAGTGCGGCATACTGGATGAAAAATGTAGGTTATGATACCCAAAGAGGGAAATATTTATTTGGAGATTTAAAAACAGGTTATATGGTTATCAAGTATGTAGATGATGATGTAAGGCTTCCTAAAAGAAATATTAACCCTTATGAATACGGGCTTAAATGTACGGATGAAAATGCGGATAAAAAACACAATGTCTGTAAAAATTATAGTTTTGACTGGGGAGGTGTGCGTGTAATTAATCGTATAAAAAATGAAAGTAAAACTGCCAGAAAGATTTATAATACGATTAAATATACCGATGATAAGTATAAAATACAGGAATGGTATAGATTACTTGCTTCTAAAAAATATGACAACAGCCAGAAAAATGCAGGGTTGGCAATGGCAATTAAACATCTCCCCGGAGATAAAACAGATTATATTGATGAGTGTATAAGACTTAACGATCCTTATGTTGACAGGGCGCTTGCATATGTTTTAAAATATTTGTCATTTAATGATGCAATAAAATATTTTGAAAAACTTGTAAAAACAGATGATGATATCACACAGGTTATTCTTTTTAATGAAATTCCTCTTTTGTGTATGAAGCACAGAGATGACAACATTAAAGATGATTTACAAACCGTTCGTTCAGAGATTTTACCACACAGGGTAAAAGCTTACTATGATATTGCGGAAAAATATGCTCTCCCCGGTTCTATAGAACATCTGGCAAGTTTTTTACACTTGCTGCCCAAAGAACAGTTTAGAACATATTATAAAAGGCTTGTTACAATTGATAATAATGCATTGCATGATCGTTTAATTTATAAACTGCCTAATGTAGAACCTGAAAACAGATTTTTTGCAATGTATCAAATTGCGCAAAATGTAAAGGATGATAAATTAAAAAAAGAATTATTGATAAATGCATCGCTTCTTCCGGAAGGCAAACTCGAAAAAATAGAGAATTTAACAGGCTTAAAATATAAAGATGTTAAAAAGGAAATTGAAACTTCATAGAATATTTTAATAAATCAGAGAATGAATAAGTTCTTATGCGTTCTCTGATTTCAAGATTTCTTCTTTTATGAGTTTAAATTTTTGAGAAAAATCTAATTTATCTTCTCTTTCCATAATTTTTATTTTAGCTATAAGTTCGTCTTGTTGTTTTTTAGTATAACAAAATCATTTGTCAGAGATTGAATTTCTTTTGTATTATCTATTTTGTAATCAGATTGAAATTTACAGAGTTTGTTCAAATAGTCTTCTATAATAGACTTTTTTATCAAGAAAATTATTTTTAATTAAAATTTTTTTCACTATCTAACATAAGTCCGGTTGGTTTTGTAGCATTGAATCAGGGTAAAATTTGACAGAACATTTGTATCGTATCTGATTTTGCCGTAATACTTGCCGAAAATTTATTATTTTTTAATAATTTGATAAAATTAAAATCATTCTTTTTACCCTCTACAAAATTCAGAGTATCATCAGAATTATCATTTAAAATTTTTTCTAATGCCAGAATAATCTTTTTTGTTCTGAGAGAAAGATTGTGCGTATGCGGGCTTGCTAATTCTTTATCAATCTTTTTATTCCCCGTTGTATAGTTTATGTATTTTCAATTCTTGAGCCGGATGAGATATTTGCATAATTGTTTGAATTGTTTATTTCTATGTTTTAAATCCGCTTAATAATAGTAAATTCCTAAAGTCATTATATAATTCCTGCATCTTACCTGATTTACCTACTCCATCTTTCGGGAAATAATAGTCAGTATAGTCATTATTTTTTTTATAGTCACGTCTTAAAAAAGTGTCACCTGAAAAGGTATCTTTAAATTGTGTAAATTTACATTCCCCGTAACTTGTTTTAATATACGGAGTTTTAATCATTTCTCCATATTTAGTTGTTACAATAGTTTCAAGTAACTTCCCATCTCTGAAACGGCCTGTAATTTTATTCCCATTTCTTTGTGTAACAACTTTATTTATTATATTGTTTTCTTTTTCAAACTCTACAAATGCATTTTTGAAATTCTGTTTAGGAATCCATTTTGTAATATTTGAATTCATTGAAAATACTTTTTCCGCATTTAAGACTGAAATATTCATGATTAAAACTCCTTTTTTTATCTTTATAAACCTTAGAAAAAATATTTTTGCTATTTAGATTATTAATGGTTAATAAAACTTTAAATAAAAAGATATAATTGATAAATTGTTATAAAGCTGTGTCAGCATGTTTTTATGGAATATCAGCTGCAATTCCTGTTCTAAAATTGACACATTTCCTTATAAGTAATACAATTTTATATATATAATGTTTAATTTCAGAGGAGTAAAATTATATAGTTTAATTATATTTTTCCTGATCTTACTTTTTTATTTTGTGACAAATCAAGGAATTACTTTTTTATATTTTAATCCATATACTGAAACTGCAGGATTTCACAAAATTGCCGGAACAATAAAAGATTTAAATAATGCTTTTAATTTTACAAAATCTGTTTCAGCAGAAAGCGGTTACACATTTTCATATTTATTTAAAAATGCTTATGGATCGGGCTTTTTGAAAAATAATCCTATTCCGAATGATTTAGACTTTTCTGTAGGAGTGTATCTTGGCGAATATAATTATGACGGGGATAACGCATCAGAAATTGCTAATTCAATTGTGAAAAAAATGGATTCTTTTCAGTACGTGTTTAATTACTATATAAATACATTGAATGATAAATCTTTATATGTTGATAAATCTATTTTTGAGGTTCTTGGTCAGATACAAAAGGTTCATAAACAGAACACGGATGTTATTACACAGTCTTTACCTGTTGTTCTTGAAGGGAAAGGGTATGTCAGGTATACCGTAAAAACAATGGATGGAATATTTGAAAGAAAAGAAGTTGAATTGCCTTATATTTTGAAGTCAAATGAAATATTAATAGAGAATTATCCTCCGATAACTTTATACAGTGATAATGTAGCTTATAACGATAATATGCCGCATTATATGCGTGGAATATCTATTGTACCGGAATTTTTTGCTAAAATTAATACAAAAGAAAAAAATGTTATAGTTGAAATTGTACCCGAAGCATTTATAGGAGAAAGATTACAGTTATCAAGAAGATTTTTTGCCTCTACCGTGTTTGTAGATAATTCATGTTATAAATATTTGAAAAATTTGCCTTATTTAAAAAATGATGAAGATTATTTTTATTACAGAATGCTTTCTTTTAGACGGCATTTACTGGAGATTTCTAATATACAGCTCGCAAAAAACAGACCGGTGAAAATGCTAAAAAGAGTTATGCAAACCGCGGATATCATATCTCCGCTTATTGATAGAAAAACTTATGATGAAATTTCAAAAGTTATAAATGAAAACTTATCAGACAGGGATATCCAGTTACTAAATGAATATTCAAATATATGCATAAATATTTATCATATACAGGATTCTCCCAAATTATTCCTGAACCTTTTAGAGGACGGAAAGATTCAGGTAATGTATGATGCGTTATCTTCTGTAACTGCGGAATTAGAAAATAGAGGGAATATAGATAAACAGGTCATAAACAAGCTTAAAGGTTTCCAAACTACTGACCTTCACCAGATACTAACATTGGCAAATCAGCTTCAGGTAATTGAATTCAAAAAAAATGTATTTGATGTAAAATTTGGGGATTTAACCGATATCATTAATAAAACTGTTTACTCAAAAATGCATAAACCTGAAAAATTATTCTCTTATATTGAACTGTTTAATAAAATTTATTTAGATGCAGGATATCATAAAGTGATTTTATGCTGGATTGATAAAGAGACAATGGGGATTGTTAAAGATAATTTTACAGGCAATATAAAAGATTTAAAACAATTTGCAAAAGAAAATAATCTTGCAGATGTAAATTATAAATTTATTAATCCCGAAGATATTTCTCATTATATTGTAAAATATAATATTTGGGCAAGGTATAATCCATCTGAACAACAAAATAAAAATTATGAAAATTTACGACAGGCTTTATTGAAAGATAAGCAAAATTTTAAATTAAAACGAAGCTTTGTTTTAGCTAAGTAATTTTTCTCTAAATTTATAAGATAATAAATAGTAAAGTAATATAAATATAATAATCTTTAGAGTATAGATATATTTAGCGGAAGGAAATATTGTGAATATCACCCGGATTACTCCCAGTAAAATAATGCCAATGAAAACACTTATAAAAAATGTTTTGAAAATTTTTCTGTAATTAATGTAGTCAAAACTTTTGAATTTAACAAATAAGTTCACGCCGATAAGTGTTACCTCGCTTAAAAACAGAGCAAGAGCGGCGCCAAGTAATGAATATAAGTTTATCATTTTTACAGTGAATAAAAAGGCCATAACTGTGATTAATATGCTAAGCCCCATTTCAATATATGTTTTATTTTTTAAATGGTATTTTATATTAATCAGTTTCATCAGTTCATGCAAAAATATTCCAAATGCAAAAAATGGAAGCATACAGGCGGCCATTTTGTAATTTTCCGGCAGAATTATATGGACAATTTCTTTTGAAAAATAACAAAATACACTTAATACCGGCAGTAATAAAAAACAATACAATTGTATTATATTTGTAAAATAGGGTTTAAATTTTCGTTTTAATTCAAATTTTTTTATCAACACAGGAAAGCTGGCAAATGTGAATACTGTTACAAGAGGCTGCATAATATTTTCTGAAAGCATCCATGAAACACCGGTAATAGATGTATTAAGATATTGATGTGTGTTTTGAAATATAAATTTCCCGAAGTTTAAAACACCCCAGTAGCAGGTATTGGTAATAATCAGCGGTAGTGCATATTTAAGGATTTCCGCTGTAATTTTAGGATTTATTTTGCATTCGATTTTATAATTCAGATAAATTAAACGAATTATGTAAACATCAATAAATACAACGGCAGTAAGCATTGCAAATAATATAGCACCTGCATTTGGAATGATTTTAACCAGCAAAAAGAACATAAGTATAAATGTAAGCTGGTATAAAAGTATACTGAAGGTATAAAGTTTTACCTTATTTTTTATTCTTAATATCTGATATAGAAATTGTCTTATTCCGCAAGGAACTGCTATTAAAAGGACAAGCAGCAAAGATACATTATCAATTGAAAATTTGTTTAAAAGTATTTCTTTAAAAAGAAAATAGCCGATAATTAATATTAAATAAACTATTACAGATATCCAGAAAATAGTTGAGAAAAAAGTACCCAGAGCATTTTTTAAGTTATACTTTTCGTAAAATCTTAGTACAGCTTTTGTAATCCAGTCAAAAGAACATGTGCACATTAAATTTAAAATTTGTATAGCAATTAAATATATGCTCATTTGTTTTTCACATAGTAAATATGTAAAAAAAGGTATGATGATAACTGAATTCAAGATAATTAAAATTCTGGACGGAAGATATGTAATTATATTATGAAAAATTAAATGATAGTTTCTTCTGATACTTCCTTCCATATTACAACTCTCTTTTTGTTAAATATATTATATCATATTAGGAAAAATTATTTATGTTGTTATACTTTCTTCGCATAAAAATTTTTTCAAAAGGTTAAATAATAATTATGTGAAAGGAAAGGGATACTATATGACAAATGAAAAAGATAAAGAAACTATGAAAGAAAAAATGCATGAAACTGCTCATAAAGTAAAGGAAAAAGCAGAGGAAATGAAAGAAAATATTAAAGAAGATGCCAAAAAGGCAAAAGAAAAAGCACAAGATGTAAAAGAGAAAGTTGCCGAAAAAATTGACGAAATAAAAGATAAGGATAAAAAGGAAAAGGTATAAAAAAGAGGCTTTTAAAGCCTCTTTTTTTTAATCCATTGTTTTATACCGTTTTAAGACAGTATTTTTTATAAAGCTGTCATCAGATTTTAATGCTTTTATTAAAATTTCATTATCTGGTCTTGCTCCTGCATTTATCAATTGTTCAACAATTTTAGGTTGTTTTTTTTGAATTGCATAAGCAAGAGGTTTTGTATAACCTACTTCCTTATTAACATCAGCCCCGTATTCTATTAGCGTTTGAACAATTTGTGAATCTTTACACCTTATAGCCATAATTAATGGAGAAAGTCCCGCTGTTTCTTTATTCGGATCTACTTTGCTGTCAAGGAGCATTTTTACAACTTCATTTTCTCCTGCTGAAATTGCAACGTATATTGCAGGAGTTTTCAGAAATGTTGATTCAGGACTCATCCCTGATTTTAGAAACAAATCAACAAGCTGTAAATTACCGTTGCTTATAGCATTAAAAAAATTGTAGGTATTGTAATTTATACCCTGTGCCTGAATTTTTGCAATGTATGCCTGATGCATATCAGTTTCTGCATCAGCAAAAGCCGCACATTGAAATGCTAAAAACATAAATAAAACTGTAAATATTTTTTTCATATTCCCTCCAGATTAATCTTGTATACTTGCTATTGCATCCTGTGTTGAAAAAGCAATATCGCCTGCACCTATTAGTTTCCTCAATCCGAGTTTTAATGTTGATGCTGCAACATTTCTGTTATTGAAAACAATTATTACCCGAACATTTTTACCTTTAAGAGTTAGTACAACATCTTCTAATGCAAATACTGCTGAAATATCCATACTTTTAATTTTAGAACAATCAATTATTATTGTTTTGTTATCTATTACACGGTCTATTCTTGAAGCTATTTGTGATGCTGAGCCAAAAAACAGAGTCCCGTCAATATGCATAACCATTGTCCTATTTTTATAGTCTTCATCCACAAAATTTTCTCCGGTGTCAATATCAGAAAGCCCGACGAGTTTAATATCTGTCTGCTTTGCTACATTTGCCGCAAACAGTATGGAGGATAGTACAACACCTATTCCTACTGCTACAATAAGATTATCAAATATTGTTATTAAAAATACAAGCAGCATCACAAGTAAATCATTCCTCGGTGCAGCTTTTAACAGTTTTATAAATTTGTAATCAATTATACTCACCCCGACTTTAATTAGTATTCCTGCAAGAACTGCAAGCGGAATTTTAGAGGCAGCAGGTGCAAAAAATGCAACTATTACAATTAAAAATAAGGAATGAACAACTCCTGATAAGCGTGTTCTTCCTCCGCTTTTAATATTTACAGCAGTTCTCATTGTTGCTCCGCAGGAGACAAGCCCGCCGAAAAGGGCCGAAATTGAATTCCCGATTCCCTGTCCTATAAGCTCTCTGTTTGAATCATGTTTTGTTTTTGTCATAGAATCTGCTATCAAAGAGGTTAAAAGGGAATCTATAGAACCCAAAACCGCAATTGTTAGAGCTATAGGGATTATTGTTTCTATGCTTGAAAGATGTAATGACGGCAAAATTAATGAAGGGAAACCTCTCGGAATTTCACCTATTGTTTGTACATCCATATTAAATAATACTGCTGCTGTTGTTCCGACTATTAATGCAATAAGAGGGGACGGAACAATTTTTTCGATTATTTTGGGTGTGAAGAAAACAATACCTAAAGATAAAAGTCCGAGAATAATAGAAAAGAGATTAATGTCATTAATAGATTTTAACACATGAAACAACCCTTCAATAGGTGTGCCGGAAAATTCTATACCCGTAAATGGACATATTTGTAATAAAATAATTATTGTTCCTATTCCGCTCATAAAACCTGATATAACAGGATATGGAATAAAATTTACAAGTTTTCCGACTTTAGAAATCCCGAGAATAATTTGAAAGATTCCTGATAGAAAAACCGCAGTAAAAATTATTTCGGGATTAGAAGAATGTACAGCCATAACGGATGCAGCAACAACAGTTAAAGGCCCTGTCGGGCCTGATATCTGCGTCGGAGTTCCTCCGAAAATTGCAGCAAATAGACCTACAATAATTGAGCCGTAAATGCCTGCAGCTGCTCCCAGTCCGCTGGAAACGCCGAATGCAATTGCTAAAGGCAATGCTATTATACCGGCTGTAATTCCGCCTGTTATATCTCCTTTGATGTTTGATAGTATATTGGTTTTCATAAAATATTATCCCCTTCCGGTTTTTATAAATATACCAGAAATGTTAGGATTTTTCAATATTATTTAAACCAGCCCTTCTTTTAGTGCTTTTACTGCGGCCTGTGTTCTGTCATCTACCACGAGTTTTTGAATGATATTACAAACATGGGCTTTTGCAGTGTGTTCTGAAATTGTTAATTCCTGTGCAATTTCATTATTTGAGAGTCCGTCTACAACAAGTTTTAGAACTTCATATTCCCTCTGGGTGAGATTTGCATGCTGCTCTTTAAACATCGCACGTGACATTTGTCTTGGCGGTATAACTCCGCAATTTTTTTCTCTTAATATTGGTACAACCTGCGGATCCAACCACATGGCTCCTTCTACAACTGTTTTTATTACCATTTTTAAAATTTCCGTATTTATATCCTTCATAGCATATGCACAGGCGCCGGCATGAAGTGCGTCCATAACTTCCTGTTCACTTAAATGTGAAGTTAGTATTATTACTTTTGCTTTATTATTTATTTCTAGTATTTTCTTTGTAGCCTCAATGCCTGATATATCCGGCAGTCCTATGTCCATTACAACAACATCCGGATGGCTTGTTTTGAATTTTTCTACAGCCTCTCTGCCGTTTTGTGCTTCTGAACTTACTTCTATCTCATTTTGCCCTTCAAACAGAGATTTTAAACCTACACGTATGAGTTTCTGATCTTCTACAAGTAATACATTTATTGTCATGATAATTTCTCCCTGTATTACTTATAAAATTTTTGCATTAGTAATTAATCCCGTAATTGTTAAGATTTAAGAATTATATTTTATGGTGCTGATTAATAAGTCATATTTGGATTTGCATAGGAAATAAGATTTATGTTAATATAAATTTTCAAAAAAGGTTTATTTTTTGAAAAAAATAAGTTATAATATAAATTGAATTTACTGAGTGAGGTTAGTGAAAACAAAAGGAGATTTTATGAGCGACGAAACTAAACAACGAAATGCAGAATATGATAGATGGGAGGTAACTCCTGATTTTCGCAAGTTTTTACTTACTATAGTAGCGTCTTTTGTAGGATGTTTGGTAGCAATATGTTTATACTATGCAGCTATTGCACAGCCTGTATCATGTTCTATGCCGGCACCAAGATATTATGATTATCCGATGTACTATGGTGAGGATTATGCGCCGGAATGCCCGTATAAACAGTATAAGATGAAACCTGTGAAAAAAGCAGGAAATCATACTCCGGCGTCAAAACCAGCACAAACTGAAGATTAATTAAAAAGCCTCTTTTAAAAGAGGCTTTTTAATTAAATCTTAATATTTGAGACTGGCAAATTTTAAGATTTTAGCTTATTATATAATTGAAAATAAGGTTTATAAAATGAAATATTCAAAATATTCTACAGTTATAATAGGAAGCGGTGTCGCAGGGTTGTATGCGGCTTTAAAAATTGAGCAGCAAGTAAAGCTGCCTGACGGACTACTTGTTGTCACAAAATCGAAACTTGGAGAGAGCAATTCCTTATATGCTCAAGGCGGTATAGTAGGTGTAATGAAGGAAAATAAAGCAGATTCAACAGTTTCTCATATCTCTGATACCATTAAAGCCGGAGCAGGATTAAGTGAATTTAACACCGTCAAATATATTTCGGAACACTCTGACGCTGTTATAAAAGATTTAGTAAAAATTGGGGTAGAGTTTGATTGTGATGAGAAGGGCAAGCTTTGTTTTACCCGTGAAGCTGCACACAGCGTAAGAAGAATTTTGCATTCCGGCGGTGATGCTACTGGACGTATTATAGAACAGACATTATGCGCAAAAGTTAAAGAAAATGAAAATATAGAAATTTATGAAAATACAGCGGCAGTTGAATTGATTGTAAATTCAAAAAATGAATGCAGAGGAATTATAGTTTTTAATGATGAAACTCAAGAGTATGAAACAATATATTCATCTGCTGTAATTCTTGCTACAGGCGGTATAGGACAATTGTATAAATATACAACAAATCCATCAGGTGCAACAGGCGATGGGATAGCTTTAGCGTACAGAGCAGGTGCTGTAATGCAGGATATGGAATTTGTACAGTTTCATCCTACAGCTCTGGCTATTGACGGGGAAGAAAACAGATTTTTAATTTCTGAAGCTGTCAGAGGTGAAGGTGCAAAACTTTGTGATGCTGACGGTGTTGAATTTATGGCAAAATATGACGAAAGAAAAGAATTAGCTCCGCGTGATATCGTAACCAGAGCTAACTTTAATGAAATGCTTAAAAATAATACTGATAATGTTTATTTGAATGCTACCTGTATTGACAGCCGGAAACTTTTCAAACGTTTCCCGACTATTTCAAAAAAGTGTTTGGAAAATGGTATTGATATTTCGCATGATTTTATTCCGGTTGCTCCGGCTGCACATTATTTTATGGGCGGTATAAAGACAAATTTACGAGGGGAAACATCTTTGAAAGGTTTATATGCCATAGGAGAAACCGCATCAACAGGTTTGCATGGAGCAAATCGTCTTGCGAGCAATTCCTTGCTTGAATGTGTTGTATGTTCTTATTCAGTTGTACAATATCTAAAATCAATTGAGCTTAAAACTCCTAAACAAATAGATGAAGATATTAAATCTTTAATTGACAGGTATTCTGATGAAGATGTAATTTTAGATGAGCTTGATGTTCCCTTATTTAAGAAAAAACTACAGGATATAATGTGGGATAATGTCGGAATTTTCCGCAGTGAAAAAACATTATCTTATGCAATGGAAGAATTACAGAAATTAAAATTAGAATTTCCGCGAATTTATAAATGTTTAAATAAGCAGGAATATGAATTTAAAAATATGTTAACCGTTGCTATGATTATTACATATTGTGCTTATTTGAGAAAAGAATCCAGAGGAGCTCACTATAGAACAGACTTTACAGGAGAATTAGAAAAGAGTGTTCACAGCTTAATAACAAAAGAACAAGGAGTACCCGATTTTGTTAAATAAATTGTATATGGAAGACCATGTTAAAATGGCACTTAAAGAAGATATTGGATTCGGTGACATCACTACGGAAAATCTTGCAGGTGAGAATGATTCCTTAAAAGGAGAGCTAAATACCAGAAGCGAAGGTATTTTATGCGGCTGTGAGGTTTTTAAAACAGTTTTTGAAATTCTTTCAGATAAAGTGAAAATTGAATTCCATTTTAAAGACGGCGATAGAATAAGAAAAGGGAATAAAATTGCTGATATTTCTGGTCCTGCAAAAGATCTTCTTATGGGAGAAAGGGTTGCCCTGAATTATATTCAGCGAATGTCGGGTATTGCTACGGAAACAAGGAAGTATCAGGATGCTATAGCACCTTTTTCTGCCAAAATTGTTGACACCAGAAAAACAACTCCGAATTTCAGAGCATTTGAAAAATATGCGGTTAAAGTCGGCGGCGGAGCTTTGCACAGGTTTAATCTTTCCGATTGTGCCATGATTAA
>CALUUR010000023.1 GCA_944324015.1 Candidatus Gastranaerophilales bacterium | reverse complement strand
AAAGGTCCTAATAAATGTTCTCCGTTTACAATTCCTATGATGATTGTAAATATGGCATCAGGCAGAATTTCTATGAAGTATGGTTTTAAAGGCTTGAATAAAGTTGTAGTTTCAGCTTGCGCTACAGGAACCCATACTATAGGCGATGCATTTCGTTCTATTCAATATGGTGATGCCGATATAATTGTTGCAGGAGGCTGTGAGGCTACAATTTGTGATGTAGGCATCGGGGCTTTTTCAAGTGCAAGAACATTATCCAAACGTAATGACGAGCCTACAAAAGCTTCTCGGCCATGGGATATTGACAGAGACGGTTTTGTAATGTCTGAAGGAGCCGGTGTACTTGTATTGGAAGAGTATGAACATGCTAAAAAACGCGGTGCTAAGATTTATGCGGAGGTTGTAGGATACGGTCAGACTGCTGATGCTTATGATGTCGTTGCTCCTGATCCGGAAGGCAAAGGTGCTACTCATTCAATGCAATTTGCTCTTGATGATGCAGGTTTGAAACCTTCTGATGTTGATTATATAAATGCTCACGGAACAAGCACAGGTTTGGGTGATATTGCCGAATCTAAAGCAATTGAAGGATTGTTCGGAAGTAAAGATGAAAACAAAAAACTTCTTGTAAGTTCAACAAAATCAATGCATGGACACTTGCTTGGCGCTACGGGTGCTGTTGAATGTATTGCCTGCGTAAAAGCTATTAATGAACATCTTGTCCCTCCGACTATTAATCTTGATAATCAGGATGAAAAAGTCGGCAACCTTGATTATGTTCCACATAAAGCAAGAAAAGCTGATATTCATGTCGCATTGTCAAATTCGTTTGGATTTGGCGGACAGAACGCTTCTATTGTTGTAAAAGAAGTTAAATAATAGATATATAATCTGAAAAAATACAGCGGTTTAACAATTTTTGTTCCCGCTGTATTTTTTTGTTTTATATTTGTCTATTCTTCAGTCAAAACTCTGTCAAGGCATGCTTTTGGTGAATATTGCCATTCACGGAAGGTTATGCGTTTGACTTTGAAACCTGAACGTTCAATTATTGCCTGTTTTTTCATATTTGAGATTTTGTCGCCGGTTTTGTCTTCAAGCCCGTCAATTTCGATTACGAACTTGTCATCTACAAGTAAATCTGCACTCAAGCCTGCAATTTCCGCTCCTGCTATGACTTTATGACCGAGTTCTCTGATTTTTTCTGCAACTTTACGTTCAAGCGGATTTTTATAGATATTTTCGTCTATCTCACCCGAAAGCATTGCCTGTTTGCGGTCTTGATATAACTGCATATATGATACGTAATTTCTGAAATGACCTTCAGGGAGTTCGTGCGGGTTGCGTGATATGAAGTTGATAACTTTATTTCTTCCGCGTGTAATTGCAACATTAAACAGGTTTGGCTTTTGCATAAACATAAGGCTTTGTGTATAACTGTTATCCGCAATAGCCCATGAAATCATCATGATATCGCGTTCATCTCCCTGAAATGTGTGTGCGGTACCGATTTCTATCTGGTGTTTTTTAATCATATAGTCTGAAAGAACTTTTGAAACAGAAATTTTCAACTGTTCAACCTGAGCTCTGAAAGGTGAAATTATCCCGACAGAAACAGGATTATCAGGGTTTTTACGTTCATCTTCTATAATTATTTCGTGCAATCTTTTTACAAGCGCTTCAATTTCAGGAAGATTTCTTGTTGCGTCAAAATCAACTTTCCCGTCAAGAACTTCAACGAGTTCAAGAACTTTTTCATCCGGTTTATCTTTTCTCATAACACGAATTCTGTCATTGTAAAATTCGTGATTTGAGAAGTTGATGATTGGCGGAAGGCTCCTGAAATGTTCATCAAGCATAACGGAATTCATAGAATAATAATCTGCTAAATCAAACATTGAATTTGTTCTGAAACGCCAGATTAGCTGGTATTTGTCAGGAATTCCGTACTGGCTTAAGAAAGATTGTTCTTTCGCCTTTTCCAGGAAGGATAAATGAGGAAGCTGTTTGTCATCTCCTACGATTACGGCGCGTTTCGCTCTGAATAATATCGGGAAACAGCTTGCAATGTCGCATTGAGAAGCTTCGTCAATAATTGCAACATCAAACATTCCCGGTTTTAGAGGGAGCGAATCTGATACTGCATAAGTTGTTACACACCAACAGGGGAAGGCTTCCAATAGCGGTTTGAAATCTTCTTCTTCCAGAATATTGGTTTGCAGGCGTTTTCTGTTTGTTACAAGGGATTTTGCATGAACTTTTAATCTTCTGCGTTTGTTTTCGTCGCGTAAAAGTCCTTTCAAAGCTTCGCGACGTTTATTTTTCAAAATATTTGTCGCAAGAGTTTTTTGCTTGCGTTTCATTGTTCTTATTTGTTCCGAGAGCATATGGAGATTGCCCGTTTTTTGAATATCTGCTTCGATTTTTCTCAAATACCATTCCATATTGGCAAAATCCAACTCCTGCTTTAACCTTCCGAGATTTTCGTAATTTACTTCGAACTCTTTGAGATTAAGTATTTTTTTGAGCTGACCGAGGCTTGTAAAGTTTGCAATTTTGGATATAAAGCCCGCTTTTTCCATATTGTGTTCAAGAACTTTTATTATCCCTGAAACAATCTCAATTTCTCCTTTTTTAAGACTTTTTTTGATAAATTCTTTTTTACCGAGAACTTTTTCCTGTTCTTCGACCTCAAGTAATTTGTCGTGCCAGTCTTTTTCCAGTTTAATTATGGTTTCTGACTTAACTTCCATGCTTTTAAGCATGTCAAGATGGTCTTTCATGTCTTTTGTGTCAACAAGAAGAATATCTTCAACACCTTCGTCCAGGTCGCTGTTTTGGGAAAGAAGATTGTTTAATTCTTCGCTGAGCTGTCTTTGATAATTCAAACGTCCCGCGCGAAGTGCCATATGAGATGCTCCTAAATCGTTTAAGCGCTCTGCAACAACATCAACTGCCTTGTCCATACGGGAAGCAACAAGAACTGTCTTTCCGTTTGCAACAAGGTGGGCGACGAGGTTTACTATTGTCTGTGATTTACCTGTTCCAGGAGGGCCTTGAACTGCGACAAATTTGCTGTTGTCAATGTTTTTAATAACCTGAAGCTGACTGTCACTCAATGAAAGCGGAGTTATGGGGTAAAAATCCGTAATTTTATTCATATCTTTAAGCGGAAC
This sequence comes from Candidatus Gastranaerophilales bacterium, assembly GCA_944324015.1. Taxonomy (GTDB): domain Bacteria; phylum Cyanobacteriota; class Vampirovibrionia; order Gastranaerophilales; family Gastranaerophilaceae; genus Stercorousia. The sequence goes on along the minus strand of CALUUR010000023.1, from coordinate 21,971 downwards.
GGATTTTTCTTTGCTCTGAGCGTATTCTTCGTTGATTATGCTTAAAGCTGTTTCTCTGTAAATTCCTGACGGTTTTTCCGCAATTTGGGTTAATTCATGAAGAACACCTGCGGTTACAGAGGGCCGTTTGGTTAAAATAATTGCACTTTGATAAGTTACGGCAATTTTTTCCAGTTTAACTTTTTGTTTTTCCTGTTCGGTTTCTTCTTCCTCTATAATTTCATCAACATTTTCTCCGTCGATTTTTTCTTTATAAAAATCTTTTGCCTTTGTTATATTGTCATCTTCCTGATAATCCCCGAGATTTTCTGCAATTTCAATTTCGGGAACAAGGGATTTTAAAGTTGTCAGGAAAATATTTAATTTTTCCTGAGTAATCGGCAAATCGGGAACAACATCAAGTATTCCTTCAAGAAGCAAATCAACTTCATCTTCGTCATCATTTTTGCGCATTAAAGCCGCAAGTGCGCCTGTATTAAGCGATAAAACTTCATCAAGCGGAAGGCAGTTTATATTTACCCCGTTGCGCTCAAGTTTACATGGTATATATAAAAGCGGGGTTAAAAATTCATTTTTCTTTTTTGTTTTAGAACTTTTGCCGACTAAAAAAAGGTAGCCGTAGATAAGGTATTTATCTTTTTGCCCCAAATCACTCTGTATCATTAACTCAGTTAGCTTCGGATCGCTTCCGTCAAGTGAAATATATTCAGCGCCTGTTGAAAACAGCTGTTCATCTCCTTTAAGGAAAATCCATTTGTTATCTTTATCACCTTTCAGGTTTCTGAAAGTCGAACTTTTAACTTCTTCCCTGACACAATCATGAAGATACTGGCTTAATTTTTTTATAAAACTGTTATTAAATGCTGAATTTATTGCTCGTGATGCTTCCTGTAGCATGTGGTCTCCTTATCGTAGAGGTTAGGATGTTCAGAGAGCAAGAAGGCAGGCTGTTTACAGAAGTAATTCTCGTGCGTAGCACGTGATAACAGCTTGACCTCTTGACATCTTGTCATCCGGTCTTCAATTATCTTGTTTATTTCTACATTTTACGCTAAAATGCTTTACATGGACATCATCAATATAAAGGATACTTCAAACAAATTGTTTTATATCGGCGGGGTTGTGCGTGATGAACTCCTCGGCCGAAAATCTTTTGATATTGATATAACGTATGTCGGTAACGCTATTGAATATTGCGGGCGTTTTGGAGAAGTTATTCAGGAAAATCCTGATTTTGGCACTGTTAGGGTGAAACTTTTACCCCTCATCCGCTCTTTGGGTACCTTTTCCCGCATTGGGGAAAAGGATGAGGTAATTGTTGATTTTGCTTCGACCCGCTCGGAAAGTTATCCGCGCAAAGGGCATCTGCCGGTTGTGGATAAAATAGGATGTTCTTTAAGGGAAGATGTTATGCGCCGCGACTTTACAATAAATGCGCTTGCAAAATCCGTTACAACAGGAAAAATTATTGATTATACAGGCGGACTTGAGGATTTGAAAAATAAAAAACTCCGCGTTTTGCATGACGAAAGTTTTATCGACGATCCGACAAGAATTATAAGAGGTTTGAAATTTTCGGTTCGTTTCGGTTTTGACTTAGATGAGCATACCAGAAAACTTCAAGAAGATTACCTTGAAAATATTAATTACGATATGAGTTATAAAAGGGTTAAAAAAGAACTCATTGAAACTTTTAACCCTCGTTATTTCCCCTCATCCGCCTTTCAGGCACCTTCTCCCGCCATCGGGGAGAAGGGAATGTATCAGCTTGCCTTTGAGAAATTTATTAATGAAAAGATTTATAAACTTGTAACCCCAAATGAAGTTGAAATGCCTTCTGTTAATATTGAACAACTTGTTAATGACTATAGACCTGAAAATGTTTGGTTAATTTATGTCGGTGTTCTTGGTGATTTGTCCCGCCTGCCTCTTACAAAAATTGAACAAAAAATTCTTGATGATGTGCCGGAAGAAAAATTAAACGGTGATTTTGAATTATACAAAGCTTTTGAAAATGCACGTCTTGAATCGGTTTTGCTTTACGGTATTTTAAAAGACGAAGCGGGTGCAAGGCACTACCTTGATGATTTGAGAAAAATAAAAATATTGTTGAACGGTGATGACTTGCAAAAACTCGGCATAAAACCGTCTCCAAAATATCAGCAGATTTTTGATGAAATTCTGAAACAAAAACTTAAAAATCCAAATATGACAAAACAAGACGAAATTGAACACTTGAAAAATATTGAAATATAAGTTTTAATAAAAATATCGGGGTGGTAGCGCTAACTACCGTAACCTGTTTAAGAAATCGAAGTGGCGCTTATCCTTTTATGTAAGTGCCATTTCTTATTATGTACATAATTAATATATTTGTTCGTTTCTTTCTTTTTGTTGCGATGCAAAAAGAAAGAAACGGAACCAAAGAAAGAAAAACACGCTGACTGCTTAATCTGCACTAAATTCAACCTGAGCGGATGAACTCGCTATCTATTCGTCATTCCGAATTTATTTCGGAATCTTTTTACCGCTCAAACAGCATCCGCTCTGCCGCTGTTTCATTAAGTGCAGATTATCAATAAATTAAATCATTAACAGTTACCTTTAATGCTTCTGCAATTTTTATAATAGTTTCTAATTTTGGACAGACTTTTCTGTTCTCAATATAGCTGATTTGCTGCTGGTTAATGCCAGTTAATTCAGATAATTTGTCTTGCGATATTCTAAGTTTTGTCCGTTGTACTCGAATATTATCACTTATATTCTTTATTAAAATATCTCTTTCCATTAAAAAAATTATATATCATTTGCAAATAATTTTTTATGTGTTATAACAAATATATTATCATCTATAAATGATAAAAATTGCCAAAGGAGATATTATGGAAAAAGAAAGATTACAGCAAATTATGATGGAATTGGGATTTATACATTGCTATACAGAGGTTTTGAGGGATTGCTGCGAATTGAATGATGACTGCAAACAAATAGGGCTTATTTTACCGCTTCTGAATCTTATTTGTTCCGAAAACAAACGGGTGTATAATGAACTTGATAAGTTTGAAAGCAGCTTATAAGTTGTCTATGTTCTTAACGGTTTCTTTTATATACTGCTTGACAGCCGGCGTAATCAAAAGGTCGGGCTCTGACATGGCAAACTCATCCAGAACAGTTATACCGCGTTTCGGGTTCCCGCTTTCAACATATAAAAGCCCCAACATTACTTTATTTAACGGATTATCTTCATTCCTGTATTCTGTGATTTTTGAAGAAATAAGTCCCAGTGCCTTATAACATTTTGCCAGATCTTTGTAATACTGAAAATTCAGGCTGAACTGTTTTACAGCATCTTCATAGGGCTGGCGCGCCAGATCAGGGTAGCCGATTTTCATATAAGCATCCCCGAGGTTTTTGTAATAAATGGCTGTTGCCTGTGCAGAAGGACTTAAGCTGATAGCAATTTTAAACTCCTGAATCGCGGCATAATAACAATGTTCATCCATATAACGAAGCCCCATGTTATTGTGCAGATAAGCGTTTTTTGTCGCATCAATTACATATACATCAGGTTTTCTGTAGCCTGATGTTATAAAGCTTACAAATAACAGTGATATTAATAAGAATTTTTTCATACTTATTATTTAATTATAATAAATCAATTTCCAAACCTTCATAAGCCAGAATTGTATTGTCTTTTGTCTGGTTAAATTGTTCTTTTATTCTGTTCAGCCTATCATCATCATAACCGGGATCATAGTGGAAAAATACAAGTTTTTCGGCTCCTGATTGATTTTTAGCTTCAACTGCCATATCAAAAGTTGAATGTCCGTATCCTTGTTTAGGGGAGAACGAATCCATATAGTCCTCTGTTGTATACTGCGCATCATGGATTAACAGATTGCATCCGCGGGCAAAATTAACAAGTTTTTTATCTCCGCCTGCGTAGCTTTCTTTATCTGTTGCGTAAACAAGAGATTTATCCTTGTAAGAAATTTTGTATACCAGAACGCCTTCCTGCGGGTGTGCATAAGAGCGATAGCAGGTTATTAGTACATCTTCATTTTCGACTTTTGCATCATTTTCGTTTTCTATTCTTTTAATTATAGGATCTTCTCCGTGGCGTAAAATAATTCCTTCGGTTTCAGATATATCTCTGATATTTAAATTTCCTGCAATATCGCCTAAATCCAACGGGAATGACTTCCCGAACAAAAGTTCTGCGAGTTCATCAGACAGACTTTCGTTGTAATTTACATTTCCGAATACATTTATATGTGAAGATGAGATATGCAAAGGTCTGAAGAATGTAAAACCTTGAAGGTGGTCTTGATGTATATGTGATATCAGCACTGTTGCACGAATCGGCGTCCTTTCCGAAGCATTAAGACCTGATGAAATATAATCTTTCATAAGTCTGTTGCCGACTTCAATCAAACCTGTTCCGGCATCCAGAATAATAAGATGTCCGTTGACGTTAACCTCAACACAGGAAGTGTTACCCCCGTACTGCAAAAAATCTTTGTTTGCTATCGGATAACTTCCTCTTACTCCTCTAAATTTTACGTTAAATTCACTCATATTTGTATCCTTCTTTAATTTAATTTATACCGATTGAGTTTTGTATGAAGCGGCACGCTCTTCTTTAGTTTAGACTTACCCGATTCTTTGAAAATCTAAGTTTCGGGTGGAGCGGCACGCTCCTATTTTTTTATTGTTATTGTTGCATTTTGATCATTTTCTGAACCTGTGTAAACACTTGTACCGAATACAAGCAGTTTAGCGAGTTTTTGAATATTTTTCAACCCTGTTTCTTTATTTTCGATATTAAATACCACTTTATTTCTGTAGTTTGTTACAGTAACCATTCTGAAAGCATTAGGATAGGTTACCATAGACGGACAGCTTACGTATAGGATATTTCCATTTTGAGTTATTTTTGCGCCATGGTAATGTCCTTGAAAAACTCCTATGGGATTTTTATATTTTGCAAGAATATCTTCCATCTTATCTGCATCAAGCAGCCTGTGATTCGGGGCTACATAAGGCTCAATTACCGGAACATGCATAAATATCAAGACAGTATCTTTTTGAGAATTTTTTAACTCATTATCGAGCCATTTTAGCTGTTCATCTCCTATTCTGCCGTTAGATGTAAGTCTGTCGCGGATTATTGTATCCAGAACGATTACTTTAAAGCCTTTTTGCGGAATAAATGAGTAATAACTTTTTTCAAACTTGTAATTTTTATTGTATTTATTTACAAGCTGTATGTAAACGTACGGTGTAAGGTATCCGCCAACCATTGTGTCATGGTTTCCGAAGGCAAAATACCAGGGAACATTCAGTTTTTCTGTATGCGGTAAAAATGCACTCAGTTCTTTTTCAAAAGGCTTGTCAATTAAATCTCCGGTAAACATTACAAAAGATACATTCGGGGTTGTATTAATCTGTTCGATTGCATCATCAAGCAGTTTTGGGGATTCGGCAATCATTTTATATGTAGTGTTATTAGAGCCTGTATAATAATGAACATCACTAACCTGAGCAAATTTTAAAACAGCTGCACTTTTGCTGTAACATTGAAGCCCGAGAAGCATTAAAGAAGCAAGTAGAATAGAAATTGTCCAGTTCTTAATTCTTGTCATTGTCGATTCTCTTTTAATTACATGTTTTGTATGTTTTTTTGTCATTGATTTCCCAGTTTTGATTTTATTTCATTATACGTTGTGTTTAAAGTATTGTCTTCATCAGAGAGTATGATTGCTTTGTCAAGATTAAGCAATGCATTTGTATAATCGCTTAGTGCATAATCGCACAAACCTAAGTATTTGTAAACTTCCGATGTCTGTACATTTTTTGATAAAATATTTAATTTTTCACGTGCGGTTTCATAATCGCCCTTGGAATAAAGGATTTTTGCTTCGATTAGTAAATATGATATATTTTCCTCTATATCAAGAGCTTTATTTATATCATTTTCGGCCTGTGTGATATTTCCGAGCTGCAAATTAAGTTCTGCACGTATTGCATAAGCAATGTCTGCATTTTTATCATACGGCAGATACTTGTTAATATTGTCGAGTGCATTTTTATAATCTTTTATTCCTGTATAACTTTGAGCAAGTCCAAGGTAGCTTTGCGCATAATTCGGTTTAAGACTAATTGCCTTTTTGTAATAATCAATTGCACTGGTGTATTCATTATTGCTTAAATAAAAATCTGCGAGCAGATAACATGACCAAAAATCATCAGGGTTTGTTGACAGTGCTGTAATTATTTTATTTTTTTCGCCTTGTTTTTTATAGGTTAAAGCTTCTCTTACATTTTTATTATTAGTTGATAAATATGACTTTGTTCCCGGATTGCCTGCTCTCAAAATTATATTTTTTAATTCAACTGCATCATAATTAGATGGTTCAATTTCTAATATTTTGTCAAGATATTGTATTGCATCTTTGTATTTACCATAAGTTGCATAATTGGCCGCAATGTCAAAATAATCCTCCATGATTTCATTTGACTGCACTACAAGACAGGGAAACAACAAGCATAAAACAACCAGTTTCTTCATACTTTAAATTATAGCATAATTTCATTTATATGTATGAAATTTTTAAAGTTTTATACAATTTCTGCCGATAAATAAAGCATGTTTAAAAAATTTTTTGAAAATCCATTAAAACAAAAGAGCAAAACATTAGGTTTACAACCTTCTTATATTAAAGATGACGGCACAAAGGTATATGAAAAGGATGAATCATACGGTCATGTCGTGAATGAAGTGTGTCCGGATGGCGCATTTCTGTCCAATATATTTTCAGAAAAAGGCCGGATAATATCATCTTATGCTCGCCAGAAAAATTTGGAAATAGGTTCTTTTTATGATGAGTTTGGAAAAGAAGTTTATAAATTTGAATCTGTGTATGATGAAAATAAAAAACTTGCGATAAAAAAAGAGTATAATTATGAATACTATGATAATGGGAAAATGAAATCCGAAACTTTTAAAACTTTTCCCGAGGAAGTTTTTGTAATAACAAATTTTGACGAAAGTGGAGAAAAAATCGAGAAAATAGAAAAACGGGGTTCTGTCACCACATGGTTTGATAAAAATGACAAGCCTATAAAACGTGAAATTGACCGCGGTTCAGGCGGTATAATTACAGAGGATTTGCAAGGACAATAACAGTCCTATATTTTCATAGCCTTTAAAATTTCTGTTATATCTGCTGATGTCTTTTTTACATCGGAATTTGAATATTTTATGGCATTATCAGGGTCTTTTAAACCGTTTCCGGTTAAAATGCATACGACTTTTGAGCCTTCTTTTACTTTATCTTTTATTTTTATCAATCCTGCAACTGATGCTGCGCTTGCAGGTTCTGCTAGTATTCCTTCTGTAGATGCAATAAGTTTGTAAGCTTTTACAATTTCTTCGTCTGTAACAAAGTTAATCATACCGTTGCTTTCATCACGTGCGGCTTCTGCCTGCTTCCAGCTTGCAGGGTTCCCTATCCTGATTGCAGTTGCAAGTGTTTCCGGCTTATAAATTCTTTCGCCTTTGACGATTGCTGCGGCTCCTTCTGCTTCAAACCCCATCATTTTGGGCAGAGCAGAAATTTTACCGAGTTCATGCCACTGTTTGTAACCTTTCCAGTATGCTGTAATATTTCCTGCATTACCGACGGGTATAAAATGATAGTCGGGCGCCTGATTGAGAGCGTTGCAGATTTCAAATGCACCTGTTTTCTGGCCTTCAATTCTGTAGGGATTTACTGAATTTACAAGAGTAATCGGGTAATTATCAGAAATTTTTCTTACCATTTCAAGAGCTTCATCAAAATTTCCCTGAATTGCAATAATTTCAGCACCGTACATCATGGCCTGAGAGAGTTTTCCGAGTGCGATATAGCCATCTGGGATAAGTACAAATGTTCTCATTCCCGCTTTAGCACCGTATGCGGCGGCAGATGCCGAAGTATTTCCGGTAGATGCGCAGATGATTGCTCCTGAGCCTGCTTCTTTTGCTTTTGAAACAGCCATTGTCATCCCACGGTCTTTGAAACTTCCGGTCGGGTTGCAGCCTTCAAATTTTAAATAAATTTCAGCTTCAAGACCGATTTTTTTAGCCAGATTTTCAGCTTTAATTAAAGGAGTGTTTCCTTCATTAAGTGTTACAACCGGAGTTTTTTCTGTTACCGGCAGATATTCTCTGAATGTGTTGATTAAACCCTGATAGTACATGACTTCCCTCTTTTATACCTGAACTCTTATAAGATTTTCTACTATATTCCCGTCACTTTCAATCTGCTTTATTGCATTTTGCATATCTTGTTCTTTGACAAGTTCGGTTATGACGGTAATATCGGCAGTATTATCTTCTGAAACACATTTTTGAACAATACTTGCAAGGCTTATATCATTATCTGCACAGATGGTTCCGATTTTGCCTATAACCCCCTTGTTGTTTTTTGCTTTGATAGAAATATAATATTTATTAATTGTTTCTGAAATATCTAGCAGGTGTGCAGCCGAGTTGTGTTTACATCTCATCATCGGCAGAATATAGTCAGTTTTTCCGATTTCTGCCGCAATTGACAAAATGTCACCAACAACAGAACTTGCTGTCGGAAATTCTCCCGCTCCGGGGCCGGAAAGCGTTACGCTACCTATCGGGTGACCGTTGAGCATAACTGCATTTGTAACATAATCAATATGTGCAAGTGTTGATTTTTTTGAAACAAGCATCGGATGAACTCTTACATCTGCGTTGCCATTGTCATCAATATTGGCTGAAGCTATGAGTTTAATTTTGTATCCCAAATCATTTGCGGCTTCCATATCTTTTGTGCGGATTTTGGTAATTCCTTCCCTGTAAACTTTTTGAATATCTATTCTTTTGTTAAAAGTTATTGAGGCAAGAGTTGCAATTTTATATGCCGCATCAAAACCTTCCACATCACCTGTTGGGTCGGCTTCTGCATAACCTAGTTCCTGTGCTTCTCTTAACACATCCGAATATGAAGCTTTTTGGACATCCATTTTAGTCAGAATGTAATTTGTCGTTCCGTTTAAGATAGCTTCAATGTGAGTAATTTTGTTGCCGGCAAGTATTGTTTTTACAGGCATGATAATAGGTATGCCGCCCGCAATTGCCGCTTCATAAAGAATTACTCTGTTGTATTTTTCCGCAAGTTTAAATATTTCTTCTCCGCGTTTTGCAAGAAGCTCTTTGTTTGCGGTAACTATATGTTTACCGTTTTTTATAGCCTTAGAAATCAGGTCAAATGCAGGTTCAATTCCGCCGACCAATTCGGCTACGATATCAATTTCAGGATTATTAACTATTGTATAAGCGTTATCCGTAATGATTGAATTATCTAATCCTTCAATATCGCGTTTTTTATTAATATTTTTAACTGCAATTTTTGTAACTTCTACGTTATCAAAGTTTCTTAAAGTTTTGAAAACCCCCGAACCTACAGTTCCGAGCCCTATTAATCCGATTTTAATTTTTTTGTCCATATTGTAATGATACCATAAAATTAAATTTATTGTTTAATATAAGAGCAATAAAACACATACCAGTATTTAGGATTAAGAAAACAAAACGGGCGTTTTTTCCAAAAATTTAAACGGCTTGTTTTTTTATTTTCATCATACCAGTATTTTTGTTCTTCTTCGGTTAAAGCCCAAGGGGTTATTTGAAGATATTTGAAATACAAATCTTTAAAAAATGTGCATGATCCGAACACCCATGGCTTATAATATCCGATATAATGTATAATTTTCGGATGTTTTGTGAATGATGTTCTGCTTGCAAAACCGCTTACCTGAACATTCCATTCATCAGGCAGAATTTTTATTCTCCCTTCAAGTGTATAATTTATAATATCCTGATCGCCGGTTTCAATTTTTTCAGGGTTGTTCTTTGTGTATTCTGCAAATTTTTGTTCAATTTTTCCGTTACGGATTTTTTCTAAGTCAAAAACTACCATACCTGCATTAATATATTTTGAGTTTTTCCATTTCGTTTTGTGTTTTACTCTGGCATCTAACACTCCGGCTATTATATTGTTGCTAAAATCAGTTTCAAATAAGGCTTTTAAACTTGTATTAACAACGGTGTCGCAATCAAGATAAATAATTTTATCAACATCAGGCAAAAGCTCTGATAGTATGAGCCTGTAATATGTCGGTAACGTGATATATTCATGGGTATTTATTTGTTTATAAATTCCCAGCTTGTTTTCATCAACTTCAACAAATTCTATTTTACAGGGTTTAATTTTTTCAAGGCTTAACATTTTTGTTTTGTTTTCAGATGAAATTTTTCCATCCAGAATATAAAAATGTAATAAATCATCATTGGCAGCGTTTGACAGAATTGAAGCAATTACAACAGAGGCATATTTTGCATAATTATCATCACAGGAAATACATACATTAATCTCGGTCATTTCACCCTCTTTCTGTACTTAAAAATATTTATTTTCCCGAATAAAAGAACATATTCGGTATTTATGCTTTCTCTAATAGAAAAAACAGTTTTTCCAAAAATTTTAAATCTTGATTTTTCTGCTCTGTAAAGTCCGTCAGGTACATTTATATTTTTTCCTTTAATAAAGTCGAGCACCTGACGCCGGGCAAGGATGTAATGTTCATCTTGAAGTTTATTCCCGCCTTTTTTTACAATGGATTTTTCATTGACAAAATAATAGTAATAAGTTTTTGGAACAGTCACAAGCTTATTAGAATAATAAAGTGCGCGTGCCGTGAAATCTCTGTCTTCATAATACATTCCCGGAATAAATTCAAGATTTATACCCTTTAAAAATTTTGTTCTGTAAATTTTATTCCAAACGCAGCCTTCTCTGTAAGTTTTACAGGCCAAATATTTATCCTCGGGCTTTGTATAAACTTTTTCTTCCGTGATATTAAGCCTGATTTTTTGTTTTTTCGGATGCTGTCTTATAAAATCCGCTGCTGCTATATCGCAGTCATATTTTTTTGCAAAATTATAAAGTTTTTCGAAAAAATCTAAATCAACCCAGTCGTCAGAATCTACAAATCCGATATATTCTCCCTGTGCAACACTCATCCCTGTGTTTCTAGCACAGGATAGTCCCTGATTTTTAGTCGTAATAATCCGTAACTTCGGGGGGGGGGCGGTTTCTGAGATTTTTTCAAGAATTTCTAAAGAATTGTCGGTAGAGCCGTCATTAACACAGATTATTTCAATATCGCTTAAAGTTTGATTAAGCAAAGTTTTCAAGCATCTTTCAATATATTTGCTTGTATTATAAACAGGAACTACCACACTCACTTTTGTCATACAGGCAATTGTATCATAAATTTTATTTTTGTGAAAGCGGAAGTTTGATTTCAAACTTTATACAATTAAACAGAAGATACTGTTTTTTGGTCTTAAAAGTTTTGATTTTAAATATTGTTAATCCAAATAATTTTATTTTTTTTAAGTCTAAAAAATAATGGTCAAGATTGATGTGATTTTCTTTAAGATATTCCATTATTTTGTTGTGAGTGTATGCGGAATCTGCATTTTTTTTAGGAGATTTTGTTTTGACGGTAGACTTGTTGTTAGTCCAGTAGTTATAATAAGTATCAGGAACTGTCACAAGATATTTCAGCTTAATAAGTGCTTCTGCCGTAAAACATCTGTCCTCAAAAAATACATGAGGTTCAAAAATAATATTGTATTTTTTTAGTTCTGTTGTTTTATAAATTTTATTCCATACATAACACTTGTCAGGCACGTCACAAAGCAGAAATTTTTGGTCTGTATTTGCTGTATATTCTTCATTCTTTATTTTGAGATGATATTTCCATTTATATGTTCTTAATCTTTTAATGCCAGCTGCGGCAATATCTGCATTATATTTTTTTGCCGTATTATACAGTTTTTCGTAAAAATCTAAATCTATCCAGTCATCAGAATCTACAAAGCCTATATATTTTCCTGTTGCAATAGATAATCCTGCATTTCTTGCGCATGATTGCCCTTGATTATCCTGATTAATTACAATAATTCTGTTATCCTTTTGCGCAAAAGAATTGAGTATAGATAAACTTTTATCTGTAGAACCGTCATTGATGCAGATAATTTCTAAATCTGATAATGTTTGATTAATTACACTTTCTAGACATTTCTTTAGAAATCTTTCAACATTGTAGACAGGGATAATAACACTGATTTTTGGCATTTTACTAATCTCCGAGATGAATTTCTATATAATAATTCTAAATAATTATATGAAATTCTATAAATTAATTAGAAAAATGTCAATACAATTCCTAAAATTTGTTAGTAATATTTTGGCGATTTAATTTATAAACTGTATATGAGGTTATATGATAAAACAAAGATTTGCTGAAAATCTTAAAAAATTTCGAAAATCAAGAAAACTAACGCAGGAAAAACTTGCTGAGCTTGTTGGGGTTGATTTTAGATATATTTCTTTTCTAGAGAATGCAAAGAGTTTTCCTTCATGCGATTTGATAGAGAAATTGGCTCTTGCATTGAATATAGATAGTTCTGATTTTTTTAAGTATTCAAAAAACTTATCAAGAAGCGAATTGGAAAATAAATTTATAGATTCAATGAAACAGCTTGATGATAAAAGTTTAAAGCTGCTTTATGAAATTTCAAAAAATATTAATTCATTTATTGTTGATAAAGACACTCTTTAATTTAAAAATAATTTCTGCGACGAATTTTGCAAATGAGAATTTTTCTTCAGGCATTTCCGGTTCTTTTTCAAAACTAAAAGTATCAACTTCAGGTTTTGATGTAAAAATACTTTCGTCTAAGTATTTCTTTTCCTGTTTTTCTTCCCTGTTACCTTGAGCCATATAACCGAGGTTACCGCCGCCGCCGTCATTTTGCATGGATGCTGCTGCTTTGATAACCGGTTTTGTGCTCAAAACATTTACATCGAATGACATTTTTTTTACCATTGCTTACGACTGTCTAAATTTTATTTTCAGATTGTCGTAATCCTTTCATATTTTTCCCTTACATATATAAAGTATTTTTCATGAAGAAATGTTACAATTTGGGAAGGTTTGTAACAAAAAATTTACAATATGTTATTCGTTGAATAATAAAACACTCTGGCATTTAAAACCTATTTCAAATAAATCACGTTTTCTTGTTGCGGTTTTTATGTCCGGTTTGCTGTTAATGTCATCAGGAAGCAAAATAAATTCTGCAATACTATTTTTTTTATCGTAATTGATTGTTATATTTTTAAAATGGTTTTTATCATCTTTACACAGTCCGTCAGCAAGCTTTAAAATTCCGCCGAGACGCTTTACGGTCTTTCTGTCTTTTTTGTCAAGTGAACCGTAGATTTCATGGGACTCTTTATCCGGCAGACCGCCTCTGTGATATCTCGCAATACAGCCTATGATTTTTGTTTCTCTATCATCGAAACCGTACAGTCCTTCTTTTATAATCATTTGCATAGAGTGTTTGTTATGGCTTTTTGCTTCTATAAAATAACCTATATCATGCAATAGGGCAGCTGCTTCAAGATATTCTTTTTCGAGCTCCTGAATTTCAAGAATTTTTTTGTTTGCTTCGTCAAATATTAAGAGAGCAAGACGTTTTACCTCATTTGCATGGGTTTTGTCTTTTGAATATTTTTGAAGCATTTCATCAACTGTAGGTTTCATGATTAATATTAAATTTAACAAAAAAATGGATTGTCAGCAATATTTTTGCTATTATATAAAAGGTTATGAAAAATAGTAATATGACAGATATAAATTTTGATTTACCTTCAGATGTTTTAGATGAAATCCAGCAAAATATTCAAAATATCATTGAAAGTTTTGATATACCTGATGATAACAAATTTGAGGTTATCAGGAAAATTAACTTTATGTATACCCAGACAAAGCAGCTTTCTATAACGGATGCTCTTACAAATCTTTATAACAGAAGATATTTTGAGACTACTTTTAAACGGGAATTTGCGAGGGCAAAACGTTATAATTCCGATTTATCGCTTGCTGTGATTGATATTGATTTTTTCAAACAAATTAATGACACTTATGGACATTTGTGCGGTGATTATGTTTTGAGAGAATTAAGCTGGCTTATGACAGACAATTTTCGTCAGACAGATATTATTTTTCGTTACGGCGGGGAGGAATTTGTTATCTTGCTTACAGAAACTCCTTTTGATACCGCATCAATTCCTGTTGAAAGATTAAGAAAAGCTGTTGAAGATAACAGATTTAAATTCAAAGGGACAGAATTGAATGTGACAATAAGTGCCGGTATTTCTTCCGTTAAAGATGTAAATGATATCTCTGAAATGTTTGAAAATGCGGATAAAGCGCTTTATATGGCAAAAGAGGAGGGACGCAACAGAGTTAGGACATTCGGGTAATGGAAATTTTGTTTAAAATTATATAGGATGGTGTTTATGATAAAAAACTTATGTAAATTATTTGTATTTATTATGCTGTTGAGCGGGGTTGTGTATGCTGAAGAATATGAAACTGTTCATGCGGAACATATTCTTGTAAAAACGGCTGTAGAGGCGCAGCAGATTAAAAAAGCGATTGATGAAGGCGGAGATTTTGAATATTATGCAAGAGCATATTCAATCTGTCCTTCCGGTCAGAACGGCGGGGACTTGGGGTATTTTAAACACGGCCAGATGGTGCCTGAATTTGAAAAGGCTGCGTTTTCAACTCCTGTAGGAGAGGTTTCAAAGCCAATTTATTCACAATTTGGATGGCATTTGATTAAAGTTTTGGACAAAAAATAATAACGGCTTATAAGAAGTTCAGATGGCAGGATGGCAAGCTTATTTCGTGAGCTATGCTTATCTAAATAAGCCTGCCTTCGTATCGTTTATTATTCTGTTATTTTTGTTCTTGCGCAGGTGTTTGATTTTGCGGCTGTGCAGCAGGTACAGGAGCTTGTGCCTGTTTAGCAAAATCTTTTCTTAATTTTTTTGTAATAACAACTTCGCCCTGCGGTTTGCTGTAGTCCTCAATATTCAATGTATACATTCTTTCCCAGCAGCCGGGGATGTTTGATTTTGTATCACAAATGCAGTTTCTCCATGTAACACCTGTTTTTTTGTCAAGTAATATAGTCATCATATTGCTACCTGTGATAACAGCATATCTGTCATTTGCTTTTTGTGATGAAAATTGAAACCACATTGAAACAATGATAACAATTGCAAGAGCAATTAAGATATTTTCTTTCATATAAAGTCCCTTTCTTTTGTTTAATTGACTTGATAATTATACACTTAACGGTTAGGATTAGCAAGTTTATTATTATTCTTTCGGACAATGAAAATTCTATTGTAAACTTTTAAACTTGTATATGAGAAAGGAAAAAAGTGTTATGGTATTACTTATAAGATGGATATTCTTCACCCTTGCAATTCTTTTTGTAGCCTGGCTTGTGCCGGGAATTTTTGTTGAAAATTTTCAAAGTGCAATGCTTGTGACAGTTATTATGGCTCTTATTAACATATTTATAAGGCCTTTAATTGTGTTTATAACACTGCCGATTAATATTTTAACTTTAGGTTTATTCGGTCTTGTTGTTAATGCTCTTTTATTTATGCTTGCGGGTTATATTGCTCCGGGGTTTTATGTCGACGGATTTTTGGCAGCGTTTCTCGGGTCGCTGGTTCTTTCATTCTTAGGTCTTATTATAAATATGATTACCTTAAATGACGGTAAAGATTAATAAAAAAGCTCCTTTTGAAAGGAGCTTTTTTATTTGATATTTGATTTATTATATGTAGTTGCAATTTTGAAAAAAATTTTTTATAAAGATATTATAGGAGTAGTTGTTATGAAGGGATTTATAATACAGAACTTCGGGGGGGGGGCACTTTAGGCTCTGCCGGAGGATCAGAGGTCAAGAGGTCAGGAAGTCAAGCTGATATCAGCAGGCATAGCCCGCGTAAAACTCTTTTTCCTCTCTTGGGAGAGAGATTAAGGGAGAGGGTATTTTCATGGCATCCTGCTCAAAACGAAGGAACACAGGATTGTGCTAATGTCGCTACAATGCGATTGCGGATCAAGTCCGCAATGATGAAATTACTACGGACAAGGAAGCCTTCCCTGAATAGGGAAGGCTTAGAAGGGTTTCAATTACGCAGTTTATTAAAGAAACTGCTACCCGCCCCTAACCCCTATCTTGCCCGCTTTGCGATAAACGGGTACGGCTCCGCCTTTGGCTCTCTGCAAAGCGGGCGTTCCCTAATCAGGGAGGGAGAGAGCAATTTATTGAAACGCACTTATCGTCCTAATGTCTTATCGTCTTATCGTCTTAAGAAAAAAACTGCATTTACATTATCCGAGGACGCTACGCGCGTAGCCCTGCCAAACAGCCAACATCGAGTTGCATTCACTTTATCCGAGGTTTTAATCACTCTCGGTATAATCGGAGTTGTTGCGGCTTTGACTATTCCGGGTGTGGTTACAAAGTATAGAAAACAGGAAACAGGTCTGCGTTTAAAACATTTTTATTCTGCAATAAATCAGGCGGTAAAATTATCAGAAAATGTAAACGGTGAATGTGTAAATTGGGAGTATCCGACATCTTGGAGTGCTCCTGTGGATGACTGGTTTGATAAATACTTAGCGCCGTATCTTAATATAATAGATTCATATCAGCCGAAGGGAGCTGGTAGTTGCCTGTATGCTGATTGTCATAAAATTTATGTACTGGAAAATGGAACTAAATTTTCGGCCAGTAAAGATTCACAAATATTATTTTCTGTTCAGGTTAGAGGTAATAATGTAGAATCTGGCGTAAATACATTCGGGTTTATGTTCCATCCGACAAGGTTTAATTCTCCTTTGATGCCTGATACGTATCTTGAAATGGTGCCAGGTTATCCTTCAGGTTTTATGCCTGTGAACGGTGACAGAGATAATTTGATGGCCTCCTGTAAAAAATTTCCCAGAAGATGTGCAGGTTTAATAATGCGTGATAACTGGGAAATAAAGGAGGATTATCCCTACAAAATTTAAATAAATTTATAAACAACTCTCTTATTTTACGGTGTTTTTTATGCTATGATTTGTGTATGAAAGCTCTTGTTTACAAAGATACAGGTAAAATTGAACAGGTTGAAAGACCTATGCCTGCAATTCAATCAGAAAACGATGCTGTTATAAAAGTTGAAGTTTCTTCAATTTGCACAAGTGATTTGCATATTGTAAGGGGTTTTGTTCCAAGGGCGAATAAAGATATTGTTCTCGGGCATGAGTTTGCCGGAACTATAGTAAGTGTCGGTTCTGCCGTAAAAAATTTAAAACCCGGCGACAGAGTGAGCGCGAATTGTGAAACTTTTTGCGGGGAATGCTGGTTTTGTAAAAGAGGTTTTGTAAATAATTGCGAAAAAGGCGGATGGGAACTCGGATGCCGAATTGACGGATGCCATGCCGAATATGTCAGAGTGCCTTATGCAGATACGGGGCTTACAAAACTTCCAGATAATGTCAGTTTTGAAAATGCATTGTTTGTCGGAGATATTCTATCAAGCGGATGGTGGGGTGCAGAACTTTGTGAAATTAAAGAAGGCGACACAATCGCCGTAATCGGGGCAGGGTCTGTGGGACTTTGTTCTATGCTCAGCGCAAAACTTCAGGGAGCCTCAAAAGTTGTTGCGATAGATATTAATGACTCAAGACTTGAGATTGCAAAAAGGGAAAAACTTGCCGATTATTTTATTAACCCTGCAAAAGAAGATGCCTGCAACATTCTGAAAGATTTAACTCAGGGGCGCGGTGCAGATTCTGTAATTGAAGCAGCAGGCGGAAAAAATACGTTTGAGCTTGCTTACAAAATTGCACGGTCTAATGCTATTGTTGCTGTTGTTGCAATGTATGAAGAAACCCAAATTCTCCCGCTGCCTGAAATGTACGGGAAAAATTTAATTTTTAAAACCGGCGGGGTTGACGCTTCAAAATGCGGCGAGCTTGTAAAACTTATATCTGAAAATAAGATAAATACAGACTTTTTAATTACTCACAGGTATAAGCTCGATAATATAATTGATGCCTACAAATTTTTTGATGCAAAAGCTGACGGATGTTTAAAAATTGCCGTAAAAAATTAAGAGGTGAAAAATCACCCCTTAATTGTGCAGTGCATGTTTCAGTGTTTTACAAATAAGTTTATAGGCGGATTTTACGCCTCTGCTTTCCCTTAAGCCGTTAAGAAGCAGAAAATCGTGGAATGTATTGTTTATTCTGACGCATCCTGTGTCTATCCCTGCTTCAATAAGCTTTCTTGCGTAAGCTTCACCTTCATCTCTCAAAACATCATTTTCCGCCGTTAAAATAAGTGCAGGTGCAACCCCTTTCAAATATTCAATTTCAGCCTTTAACGGAGAAATATAAATTCCTTTTCTTTTTTCTTTATCACTTATATAGCAGTCCCAGAAATATTCCATTGATTTTTTACTGAGCCACGGGCCGTCTTTGAATTCTTTGTATGAATCGGTTTTCATCTCTGCATCTGTTACGGGATAAACTAAAACCTGAAACACTAATTGCGGGCCGTTTTCTAATTTTGTTCTGATAGCGATGGCCGCGGCCATATTTCCTCCTGCACTGTCGCCCATAATTGCTATACGTTCAGAATTTATGTTGTATTCATTTCCGTTGTTGTAAAAATGTTCCAATACGGCATAAATTTGATTTAAGGCTGTCGGATATTGAAATTCAGGTGCTCTTGAATAATTTACAAACGCTAAAGCTGAATTTGTGTGGTTTGATATAGTTTTTATTGTCATATCAAAGTCATCAGCATCACCCATTACCCAGCCGCCGCCGTGGCAATAAATTATCAGCGGAAGTTTTTCATCTCCTGCATAATCTTTCGGGCGGATTAATCTTACGCTGATTTCACCCGCGTTTTCATCAGATATTGTTATATCTTCAATCTTTGCATCAATATCTTTGTACCCTTTTTCCTGAATAAAGGTTAAAAATTCCCTTGCATCCTCAGGATCGATTTCATAAAGCGGTTTGGCATTTTTATCAAGATTTTCCAAAAAAGTTTTTGCTGTATTGTCAAGATACGGTTGTTTTGATGATGGTTCGCTCATAGTTCCTCCTTTTTAAATAATGTTATTGTGAGAAATATTTTTTGAGAATTGCCTGAATGGCTTGTAACAATACAGCCGGTTTATTTAACCCTGATGTCACTGTTATTTTTTGAAAAAATATATAATTATTACATTTGTTATGAAAAGATTACTGTTATTATTGTTAATAATGTTTACCGGGGCCACTGTTTATTCGCAAGAGTGTGGCGAACAGATTATTGCTCGTGAGCATATGTTTTGTGAAAAAGGAGCATTAAGTAATGCTGTTACTATAACAAATCTGCGTAATATTATTTGTAAGGGGAATGTTTTTAAAGTTTCATTTGATTGTAAATTTTGGTCGGAGTGTGCAAAAGCCGGCGAAAGGGTAAATTTTTCAGTTCCCGGCGCTATTTATACACAGGAAGGAACTTTATTAATTCCCGCATGTTCAAAAGTTGTCGGAACTGTAATAAGAATAGAAAAACAAAGAATTCCTAACAAAAATGCACGTGTATATCTTAATTTTGAATATTTAATATTACCTGACGGCACAGCAATACAAATGTCTGCAAAACCTCTAACAAAAGATTCATCTTTAAAAGAGGGACCATGGCATACTGCCGGAAAACTATTTGCTTATACTTTAGGTTTAGGTATAGTCGGTGCCGGAGCAGGCACCGGTTTTGCGTTTATTCCGAATCCTGCAAAGCTTGGAGTCGGCTATGCAATAGGTATTCCTGTAGGTACAACTGTCGGATTGATAACAGGATTGATAACACCTGGGTTGAAATACCATGCAAAAGCCGGTGAAGAAATCCCTATTATTTTATGTGAAGATTTATATATAAATAAACAGTGTCAATAATTTTTTTTGGTGTAGAATAATAATGGAAATTGGATAAAACTTAGCGGCATCGTCTAGAGGTTAGGATAGCAGATTCTCATTCTGTTGACACGGGTTCAATTCCCGTTGCCGCCGAGTCTATCACAAGCCTCTGAATTTTAATGGTGGAGCGGACAAGAAGTCGAAATAATATCCAAGATTTTCCCATTATGTATTTATCCTATTTAGAGTATTGCTCTATATTTTAGTAATATCAAGTATTTCTGGTGATTTTTGTATCAATCTAACATATCATATGTTAAACAAAATTTTTACAAAAATTTTGTAAATTTTATTATTTTCATCTGTCAAATCAGCCTTAAACCAAGTCAAAGTGCAGGTTTCCATGTCAATTACACCCAAGGAGTAGGTGAAAATGTGGACTTGTGGCCTATTTAAATCATCGTTATAATGTGAATATTTAAGATTTACACTATAGGAGAAAAGAAAAATGGGAAAACTCAAAAATTTTTTTAACATAATTTCAAATAATAACAGAATTTATACTACGGAAGACATCGGAGAAATGTCTGGTAACGAATTTGCACAAAATGAAAAAGCTATCAATTATCAAATGGAAAACTTAGGTGTTCCACGTCGAAATGATTTAGTTAATAATTCAGATGTTATATTTGTACATTCTTATCCCCGTTCTGACGGCACAAAAGTTAAATCTCACTATCGTTCTAAAAATGGAATGACAGATGCGGCTTCAAATATAGAGCAACCAACTATGTTAGAAGGTGGTATAACTTATAATGATTATCCAATAAATGAAAACGCAACAATTGGGGATTATTTTCAACATCAGATTAATAGTACAAACGGCTTCTTAAATGAAAAAATTCTTAATTTTTTGATTAATATGGGAGGCTATCCAATGAATCAAAATGATGCAGTTGAGTTATGGAATATGGCTTCTGCTTCAACGGGAATATATAACAATGATTATATAAGAAAAAATGGTGTTTTATATAATGACTTAGATTCTTTAACCAGTGAGTATGCTCCTTATAAAACAAAAATAAAAGATAAAGTAAAATCACAATTTGGAGATGTAAATGTTCCGGGGGTTGTGTTACATGAAAATAGTAATGTAGCTAATGCAATAGCAAATTCTAAGGAAATGAGACAATTTATAAAAGATCACTATGCAGACTTAAAATCCGGTAAAGAAATTTCCGGTTCATTTAGATTTAATGGATTTACTAATTTACATAATGCCTTTGGCAGTTTAGATGTTTTATCAGCAAAGGCTCAAGGTGATTATGTGAATGTCACATTACTTGATACGTATGACTTCAATAAAGATGATCCGAATCCTTTTGTTAAAATGGGGCGTAGCGCTCAAGAAACAGGGAAATTAAATCCGTACTTTACAATTGTTAAATGTAGGTATAAACTAAGATAAATTATAAGGATTTTAATTTATGAAAAAACTAGATTTTTATTTATGCTTAAATATTTTAAATATATTACTTTGTGTATATACATATGTAACTCTGTTTGTCTGTTTTGTAATTTTTAGTATTGCAGAAAATAGTTTTATTCCAAATTGCTTAATCTTTTTAAGCATACTTGTAAAAATTTTTCTTTTGTACGTATTGTTTAATACTTTTGAAAAATCTTTTCCAAATTTTGCATTAAGCAAAGTAGCAATAGAATTAAAAGCTAATATAAATAGTAGAAAATCAACATTGTTATTAGCTTTTGCTTATGATGCTGTTATAATGTTATATTGCTTATTATTTTTTTCAATAAAAGAATATCGTTTTGAGTGGGCTTATATTCCAGTGTATGAAATAATTACATTAGGCGGAGTATGCATGTTCTATATTTCATTGTTTGGTATTTGGAAAATACAAGATAAACTGAAGAAAAGAAAATCTTAAAACTATTCAATTTAATTGTGTATAAACATACAAAAAGGACTCTTTTTATTTGCCCAAAGAGAATTTTGATGCAATCTTGGTAAAATT
>CALUUR010000022.1 GCA_944324015.1 Candidatus Gastranaerophilales bacterium | reverse complement strand
GGGGATTCTGCCCAGACCGAACAAACTTGACGCCATAGCAGCTCCTGTAGAACCTGCGGCAACAACAGCGTCAGAACTGCCCTGTGCAACAGCGTCCACTGCGAGAACAATAGATGACTTTTTCTTTTTACGAATAGCCTGGCCCGGAGCCTCACCCATCTCAATAACTTCTGAGGCATGGGTAATTTTTATATCAAGTTTAGAGGTATCGATTTTAACACGATACTTAGCGGCCCCGCCCTTACCATGATCAGTCATAAAACCTTCTTGAGTAATTTTATCAAGTTCCTGCTCTATTCTGTCTTGTTTACCGACCAGTTCAATTGCCACACCGTATTCTTTTGCAGCCCAAACAGCTCCTGCTACTATTTCGTGCGGAGCATGGTCGCCGCCCATTGCATCTATAGCTATTCTTGTCATCTTATCCCTCTCAAATCTAGTTTAACGGTTGATAATTGAATGGTTGAAAGGTTGAAACTTCCAACCATTCATTGAAAGTTAATTTTCTTCAGTTTCAGAAGTTCCTTCAGATTTTACTTCTTCAGCAGAAGCTTCTGCTTTAGTTTCTTCAACGGTTTCTTCTGCCTTAACTTCTTCAACTTCAGCTTTTTTAGTTGATTTCTTCTTTGCCGGTTTCTTTTCTTCTTTAACCGGAGTTTCTTCAACTCTGTCTTTAATGCTTACGGGTTTTCCTTTATAAGTTCCGCAAGCTGTGCAAACTGTGTGAGTTAATACTGTTGCTCCGCAATTTTGACATTTTGTAGTTTCCGGTTTTGTTGCTTTCCAGTTACTTCTTCTGTGTCCTTGAGCGGAATGTCCTGTTCTTTTCTTAGGTACTGCCATTTTTCTTTTTCCTTTTTATTTTGTTATACTACTTATATTTCTTGTCTTGAATTTTGATGTTTTTAAATACATCAAGCCGCGGATCAGACAAATTTTCTTCTTTTAAAAATTTGTCCCCATTACAATTTATACCACAAACTTTTTTATTTGGTAAATTTAATATTACAGATTGATACAATAAGTCATAAATATCAATTTCATCCTGTCCGTTAAGGTCTGTTATAAACTGTCCGTCTTTAAGTTCGGTTTCCTGCCCGTATTCATCCAGTAACGCATTTTTCGCATACATTTCATCAATATTAAAATCAAACGGATAATCAAATTCTTTCAGACACAAGTCACATTCAAGTTTTAAAGTTCCCTTAACGTTACCTGTAACTTCTACAAATTCCCCGAGTGATTTTACTTCCAAATCAGAAATTATCGGAGTAACACAATTTAGTCCCTCTATTTTATCTTCAAAATGAAAATCAAGAGTTTTGGACGGAGAATTTTCAAGATTTTCGATTGAAATTTTATAATCCATGTTATCCTACGTACTGTTCTTCCTGAATTGCAACAGCTGCAATCTGATTTGAAATAAAGCATACTTTTTTAATAGGACCGAGAGTTTCTTTTTCTATCAATGCAGCAGCAGAACTCTTAACTGCCTGTTGAAGTTCCGCATAAAGTTCCTCCGGCTTTTCAACATACAATACTAAAGGCGCTGTTGAACCTTTCAAAAATACCAAAACAGAAACTCTTTTTTTAATATTTTGTGCATTAAATTGCTGTGCCATTTCACACTCCTTCTATTTACATAACAATCATAAAAAAGTATAAAATAAAAAGAGAGATAATGCAAATTGTTAAAATACAAAAAGAGAACAGGTTTTACTGTTCTCTTTAAAGAATTATTTTGCCATAATTTCAATTTCATTACCGTCAGGATCTTTCAAGAACGCAATACGCATATTAACCTCCGGCATAAAATAAGGTTCATAAAGATATTTGTAACCAAACTTATTCATTTTTTCTGTAAATTCTTCCATTGATTTAGCTTCAAAAGCTAAGTGCCCGAATGCATTTCCGTTTTTGTATCCTTCTTTTGGTGTTTCATTATTGTAAGTTAATTCTATTTGAGTCTGACCGTCTTCATCACTCAGATAGTACAACGTAGAATCATCAAGTTTGACTTCTCCTGTTCTGTTTAAATCAAGAAGTTCCGTGTAAAACTTCATTGATTCATCAATGTTTTTAACCCTGATCATTACATGCGCAAATCTCATATATGCCTCCTTTTAATTTTAGTTTAGCACAACAAAAATTTTTATTGCAATAATTTTTTAATCTACATGAGATATAATACCGTTTGAGGCGTTTTTATCTATTTCAATAACATGCCTGATAATTGTATGCGCCATTAAAAGCATGTATGGATTAATTTCATTTGTATCAGACATATTAATTTTTGCCTGCGGTTTTTCCTGCTTTTCATTAACCGTAGTTTGCGCGGACGTTTCAAAAGAGAGCACAGATGACATTGAATAATGTTTTTCATCACCTTCAATTCTTCTTGTCAATTCTTCCTTCGGAAATTCTTTTGCACACTCAATATTTACATGTACGGAATTTGAACTTTCCAAAATTAAGGTTGCAATAACATTTCCAAAATTCAAAGTAGTAATAGTTATAACAAGAATACTGTCTGAGCCGTCATCTTTTGCTCCCGCCTCAATATCAAGATCAAATCCGACACCTTCCTGCAGAGGAAGCCATGGAAGATACAGAAGCATAAGTAGTTTCATCGTTTGCGCCGAATCATTCTGAGAAGCCGCTGCAACACTGGCGTTAATAAGTTTTGCAGTATCTTTCATCTGAGATAAATCAGTTATCCCCAGTTTTGCGGAGTTTGCCATTGCAGTAATTAACTTTGCAACGGCATCTTTACCGTTAGCTTGAATCATTGCCGCAATTTGAGAAAGATTTATCAAACCGTTTGACGAAATCGCAAGATTTTTTATGGAATTTTGAAGCTGTGCCAATACAGCTTTATTTCCGGTAAGAAGCATGTTTTGCGCCTCGGTGAGCGACAATCCCTGCAGCTGCGCCAAAATCTGCGCCTGTGTCTGGGAAAGCGAATTCCTTTGCAGCGCAAATTGACTTGAAAACCTTTGATTAAACTGTGCCATAGTTATATTTTTTTGAAGTATATATATTAATTCATTAAGATTTTTAGGCAGGTTCATCATTTCTTTAACATAAACGGACTGATCGGCAGCAGCCATTGCTCCCATCTGCGGTGCAGGAAGAGAACTTTTTGCGGTTTGGGCAGCGGAAGAAGATGGCGCAGGAGTAAATGAAGTCTGTCCAACCGGTTTTGCAGACGTATTTTTTTGAGCATTAAGCGCCTGATAATTTACAAACTTTGAAATCAGATAACCTAAATTTAAATCTGCCATAGGATTAATTATAATGATTTTTCAATCTTTGTCCAGAGTAAAAATTTACAAAAGACTTGAAAAATTAAAGAAATAGGTTATAATAAAGTATAGGGTGGCTGTCCCGTAAAGACAGCCGTTACAGACCCTATATGAATAATGAGATAATTTG
Source organism: Candidatus Gastranaerophilales bacterium (assembly GCA_944324015.1). Taxonomy (GTDB): domain Bacteria; phylum Cyanobacteriota; class Vampirovibrionia; order Gastranaerophilales; family Gastranaerophilaceae; genus Stercorousia. Next base: position 22,688 of record CALUUR010000022.1, on the reverse strand, counting down.
TAAAATATGTCCTGCTACCGACAGGGCATATTTTATTATCTGTTTTTTCATATTTTCACCTCCTTTCCACCTATGTTACAGAATAGTTGTGATGTGTAGTTGGAGGTAAAGAGTCTTACCCTATAATAAAAATATAACAAAACATTATAAAAAAGTAAATATTATTAAAAATTACTCTTTAACCGGCAGGTAAGCCTGCGGATAATTATAATCTTCTTTAAACCCGAGATGCCTGTACATTTTCAATGCCTGAAAATTATTTGTTTCAGTTGTAGTGTTAACTTCCGTAATTGGTTTTTCGCCGCTGTCTGCCCAATCAAGGAGCTTGTCAACGGATTTTTTCAGCATATGTTTGGATAATCCTTTGCCCTGATGCTTCTTTCTTATAGACACAATAGGAATATTAGCAATTCTTCCGCCTGTCAAATTCATAAAACAAAAACCGACAGGTTCATCATTATAAAGCATAACAGATGTGGCTTCCGGAAGAAATTCCGCGTAAATATTTTCAACAATTTTGGATATAATATCGCGCGTACCTTCAATTGTTTTAAATCTCGGGTCAAACAGGGCATCCGCAGATGTTTCAAAACCTTCCTGCACAACCTCTACCGCATCTTCGATATATTTATTATCCCATTCGACAAGCTTGTATCCGCTTTCCAATTCTTTCAGCTGAGCCATTTTTAAGATGTCGCGGGAATTTGTACCGGCCGTCATAAATCTTAAAACCGCTATGCCGACAAATTTAAACCCGTATCTTGCAATATCCGCAATCAAATCTTTTTGTGCACCGAGCATAGGGTAGCAGACTATTTTTTCCGTTCTTTCAGCTTTGGTAAGCTCTAAGAATTTTTTCACAAGATACATTGATCTTATTGTCATATCTTCCATTTTGAAAGAATGTATTATATTCAATTCAACAGCCTCAGAAATTGCAGTTGTATAAACAAGAAACGCAACAGGAATTGTATTTTCAAACAATACAAGGCAGTCTATTAAATTTTTTTCCACCGAATCCGTAAAATCTTCAAAATCCAGAGGCTCAAGTTCAAACTTATATTCATCGCATGCCCTTGTTCTGAAATCATTATAAACAGGCGCAAAACCTTTATAATCCTGAGGTGTTAGCAGTCTTGCTTCAAAATTTGTATCATTTTTGTCATTTTCGCTGTGAACATAAGGGAGCATATCTTAATTCCTTATTTTTACAATTAATTTCAACGGGGAAATTATTATAACATGTGGTGCATTTTTTCTTTTTTAGTTTCCATATAACGTCTGTTATAAGAATTTATCTGCGGTTCTATTTTAATTATATCATGCACGGTTAATCCGTAACCGTTCAAACCGACGATTTTTTTCGGATTATTTGTAATCAGGTTAAAATTATTAAATCCCAGATCAAGAATAACCTGCGCCCCCATACCGTAATCTCTCAAATCAGGTTTAAATCCGAGAGATAAGTTGGCTTCTACGGTATCCTGCCCCTCTTCCTGAAGATGATAAGCCTTAATTTTATTAATAATCCCTATTCCTCTGCCTTCATGGCCTTTCATATAAACAACCGCACCTTTTCCGTATTTGTCAATCATCTGTAAAGCCGTATGTAGCTGATAGTTGCAGTCGCATTTAAGACTTCCGAAAATATCCCCGGTCAAACATTCACTGTGAACGCGTACAAGAGGAATTTTATCAGAGCCGTCATCTTTTACAAGAGCAACGCACTCCTGCCCTGTTACATGATTTACGTACCCGTAAATATCAAATTCTCCGAATTGCGTTGGCAGATGTGCTTCAGCTTCACGGGTTACGATTTTTTCAGTTTTTAATCTGTAGGCAATCAATTCAGCAACAGAAATAAATTTAATTCCATGTTTTTGTGCAAACTCGTAAAGTTCATCGCGTTTTGCCATGTGGCCGTCTTTACCCATAATTTCGCACATCGGCCCCGCAGGAATATGACCGCAGAGCCTTGCAAGATCCACTACAGCTTCTGTATGTCCTGTACGGGTAAGGACTCCGCCTTTTCTGGCAACACAGGGGAACAAATGTCCGGGGCGGCGCAGGTCAGACGGATGTGCATCAGGGGCAAGGCATACCTCAATTGTTTTTGCTCTGTCAAATGCCGAAATTCCTGTTGTAACTCCGTATTTTTCATGCGCATCAATACTTACTGTAAAAGCTGTTCTCATGCTTTCTGTGTTTTGTTCAACCATCTGGTGAAGTTCCATTTTCTCCGCAATTTCATTAGAAATTGCAAGGCATATAAGCCCTTTAGCATTTTCTGCCATAAATTTTATAATTTCAGGAGTAACCATTTGACCCGAACAGATTAAATCTCCTTCGTTTTCTCTGTCCTCATCATCGGCAACTATTACCATTTTACCGTTTTTAAAATCTTCTAATGCGTCTTCTATTGAATCAAATTTAAAGTTTTCCATTTTATATAAACCCGTTTTCTTTCAAAAAATCTTCCGTAATATTATTATTTTTCGTTGATAAAAATTTTTCAACATACCGTCCTAAAATATCTGTTTCAATATTTACAAGGTCGCCTGGTTTAAGGTCTTTAAGGTTTGTATTTCCAAGTGTATGCGGGATTATTGCAACGCTGAAAGTGTTATTTTGATTTTTAGAAACTGTCAGACTTACTCCGTTCACTGTGATAGAACCCTTGTAGACAATGTACCTGTCGAGTTCTGTTGAAACGGCAAATGTCATATCTCCTAAATATTTTGCTGTTCCGTCAACATGTCCCTGAACAATATGACCGCCCATTCTTGTTTGTGGTGTCAGGGCGCGTTCAAGATTTACACGCTCACCCGCTTTAAAGCCTTTTGTAATTCTCAGGGTTTCTGTACTGACATCAGTTTGAAAAGAATTTGGCGTCATAAGAGTAACTGTCTGACAGCACCCGTCAATTGCAATACTGTCGCCTATTTGCGTGTTTTCAAGCACTTTTACGCACTCAATAATAAGTTTTTTACCGTCAAAACTTTTTATAAATCCTGTTTCTTCTACAATCCCTGTAAACATAAGTTCATTGTAGCATGAAAATTATTTCATTGTATCTTTTAATAAATCTTCTACACGAACATTCAGCACTTTCGCAATTTTAAATAAAGTTTTTAAACTTGGTGTTTTTTCCGCTCTTTCCACACATCCAATATAATTTCGTGCAGATTCAAACCCAAAAGCAAGCTGTTCTTGTGAAAGCTTTGCCGATTCACGAACATTACGGACATTTTGCCCCAACAAAATCAAGAAATTTTGATATTCCTTTTCATCAAAATTTTTGTGCATGGTTTTATTGTGAAACATATCACCGAATGCTTCTACCACCATGCAGGTTGTAATCATTATTAAAAGTTATAAACTATGTACCAAATCTTCAACTTTAACATTTAACACCTTTGATATTTTATGTAACATTCTCAGACTTGCTGATTTTTCTGCTCTTTCAATACACCCTACATAATTGCGAGCAGAGTTAATACTAAATGCAAGTGCTTCCTGAGAAAGTTTCATGTCCTTTCGCGCCTTGCATATATTTTTACCAACATTTTTTAGAAAATATTCATAGTCATCAAAGGCTTGACACATACCACCTATTATGGTACATTTATATTGACTTATCCACCACCTGCATGGTTGCATAATGAACTATGGTTAACGAAGAAGCAAACCCCTTTAAAGAAAAATTTCAAAAAATTAAAGACAACGCCAATAACATTGCAAGTCTTATCAATATGCTTTTAATAGCTTTAGACAACGATTTTAACACTCCGCAAAACTCAGATGTTATTGATTATCTTTTTATAATTCAAGATTATTTGGAAGAACATCAAAAATTACTTGATAATTTTATTCGTGAATTAAACCTCCCCGATGGAAAAGCAAAACTAATGCTTTTAAGAACCATTCATTTTGATAAAAAAGATTAATTTTTAATAATATTGACTTTTTTATGTCAGAACTATACAATAATATATACGGGTAAACCCTTAAAATCATTAACTTGCCTCTGCGGCGCAAACTTCAAATTTGTTAAACCGATAGAGGAAAGGAGGTGATATAGTGGATTTCAGCATAACTGAAAAAGCACTAGTGCTTATCTTGTTGATAATACTAGTGCTAAAACACTAACAGAGGGCTTTTAATGGGGCAAGCTGCAACTTGTCCCGCCCTTTTCTTATATTATAACCCATGTTTTTTCGAATTTCAAGTCTGTTTCTGTCCGATTGCAATAAAATATTTTCTTCATATAATATACATGTCAATTGTAGTAAAAAAGGAGAGTTACTATGACAAGAAAACCTATTATTGCAGGAAACTGGAAAATGAACTTACTTCGTTCAGAAGCTAAAGAAGTTTTTGAAGGTGTTAAAAATTTCGTAAAAGATTATACTGCTGTTCAATTACCGACAGTTGTAATTGCACCTGTATTCACTTCAATTTCTGCTGTTGAAGCTGTTAGATGCGACTGCGGATGCGGCGGAAACAAAATTTCTATCGCAGGTCAAAACTGCCACTGGGAAAAATCAGGGGCTTACACAGGCGAAATTTCTGTTGAAATGTTGAAAGATGCAGGATGTGACTACGTTATTATCGGCCACTCAGAAAGAAGACAATACTTCTCTGAAACTGATGAAATGATTAACAAAAAAGCAAAAGCAATTCTTGCAGGCGGTTTAATCCCTATCATCTGCTGCGGCGAAACTCTTGAACAAAGAGAATCAGGCGTAACAGACAGTTGGATTGCAGGCCAGATTAAAGCAGCACTCGACGGAATTTCTTCAGAAGATGTTGCAAAATCAGTTATTGCTTACGAACCTATTTGGGCTATCGGAACAGGCAAAACTTGCGATGCCGATGAAGCTAACAGAGTTATCGCTATGATTAGAAGCGTTGTTAAAGAAGTTGCAGGCACACAAGCTGCTGATTCTATCAGAATTCTTTACGGCGGCTCAGTTAAACCTTCAACAATCGAAGAACAAATGTCTAAATCAGATATTGACGGCGCTTTAATCGGCGGTGCCTCATTAAAAGCTGACAGCTTAAACGAAATTATTGAAAAAACAATGAAATTAATGAGCAAACAAACAGCTAACGTTTAATTTTTTTAATAAATAAAACAAGTTCCGCAGATAGATTTACTATCTGCGGAACTTGTTTTGTTACATAAAATCAAAAATCGTGGCAGTTCTTATTACCCGTTTTATGATAGTGAATAAGACTGTGTAAAATCAAATTGTGATGCATATTTTCTTACATTTTGCACATATATATTTTTATCAGGTGTAGCGGTACCGCGTGTCAATTCGTATGTTCTTCCGTTCCACACATACAAAAGAGCATCCATCGGTTTGATATTTAATTCTTTCATATTTTGTTTGACTTTTGCAGAATTAAGTTCATTTTTATACATCCCGCCCAAAACAATCATTGTTGCAATAGCAGATTTTTCAGGATTATCAAGATCATCAGACGTTATGTTGTATTTATAAAGCAGATTTTTTGTTACCGGATCTGTATAAGATTCAAGTTTCATCTGGGTCAATCCTCTGGAATTATATGAATTGTTTCCTTTCACCCATTTGAGTATATCAATCGCCCACTGTCCATATTCTTTTAACTTATATTTTTGTGAATCTCCAAAATCACTTTCCTGCTGGGCAATACCCATTGCAACAAGGGCAATATCATTATATTCGTCACTTGAAAGAGCCAAGTCCTTCATTAAACTTTCTTTATTATCTTTTAGCGCATTACCAAAATCTTTCGCAGTCTGCACTGCATCGGCAGGTACAACAACCTCATTAATAGGAACGTATGTCCTATTTTTTGTAGATGTTTTAACCTGGCCTGTATATTCTTTTTGTGTAAGATTAAGCTGACCGTTTTTAGCTACAAGATAATTGTTCGGATCTTCAGGTAAAATATACACTTTACTGCCGACACGAATATATCCTTTTAATTTTTCAAAATCTTTTTGTTCAAAATTAACGCATCCGTTTGAATATCTGTTATTCTCAAGATTTCCATCATAGTTCAAGCCCTGACGTGCTTTATTACCGTTTGGAATCTGGTGTAAGGCTACACCTGTTTCACCTCTGTCTGTAGTCATTTGAAAAATATTATCATTATACAGTCGTGCATAATCATCTCTGCCGCTGCCTTTATAATTTACAGTATAAATTCCGGCACTTGTCATACGCCTTTCTGCAGTAAGATAATCGTCTCCTTTTTCATCACCGAGACCTACCATAAATGAGGTTACTTCTTCTCCGTCCGGTGAGTAAACCGTTGCAGTACAAGATTTTTTATCGACAATAACAAAATTACCGTCAGCAGGATACTTTTTATGCCAGTTTAAAACTTTTTCTTTATCACTTTCCATACCGTTTATTTCATCATAAAAAGCCTGAGTTTTTGTCCAGTTTTCTTTTATTGTTGTATTTGTAGTTTTTGGCTTAACTTCTTCTTTTGGAATAGTAACTTTTTTTTCACTTTTAACATTTGACAGCGTCGAATCAAGCTTCAATTCTTTACCAGGTGTTCCAAAATATGTCTTAGCAAAAGAGTCAATGGAATCACAACCATTAAGTTCTGCAAGACGCTGCATTTCACGATAAATAGAATCACCATTTATACTATCACCGCGGCTTAGCAGGTTTTCTCTTGCAACTTTCCAGGGAGAATCACCTTGTTGAACTACATGTGTTGATACTGTATCAGAAGACTCGGAAACATTTACAGGTTTATCAGAGGTAGTTAATGTATTATCCAATTTTAATTTTTTACCTGTTGAAAAAAAATATTTCTTTGTAAAATCATCAACTGAATTACAGTCGTTTATTTGGGCAAGACGATTCATCTCACGGATGATAGCATCCCCTTTTAGGCTGGCACCACGAATTTGCAAGCTTTTCTGAGCAACTTTCCAGGGAGAATCGCCTTGTTGTATAGTATAAGTGGATTTTGAATTATCAACCGGAGCAACCATATAATACCCTCATATAATACCTTTTATATATATATATATAAAGTATATATGATTGCAACAATTGCTTATTTGTTAAAATTTGTTAAGTTTTATCACCTAAAATAAAAGTTCCAAAGCACCTAATTTATCATTTATTTCATTCATCAAATTAACATCATCTGTCCGGCGTGCATAATTTTGTGCTTTTGTCAAAAGACCTTTTGCTTTTTTTACATTACTGTATTCAACCATTATATCAGCAGCTTTTGTGTAATTTTGTGCAACTTTCAGAGGGGATTCCGCATCAGCATAATGCTGTACAGCTTTTGAGTAAGATTTTAAAGCCTTTTGCGATTCGCCGAATTTTTCAAAAGCGTTGCCGAGGCTTGATGATACAAAGCCTTTAACTTTTGAATTATCAGTCTGTGATGCAAGATCATCAGCTACGGAGTAATAGTCAAGAGCTTCATCATCATACATATCAGTAAAAATATTACCCATTTTAGTCAAAGAGGTAGATTGTGCGGCCAGATTTTCAGCTTCTCCCGCATAAGAGATAGAATTAAAATAATGGTCAAGTGCGGGTTTAATCTGGTTCACATCATCATAAATCTGCGCCATAGAGTAGTGTGCTTTTGTTTTTACGTTATTATCGTTTGTTGTTTGGATAGAATTATTATAACTTTTTAAAGCCTGAGCATAGAAATCATGGTCATCATAAATTCTCCCGACTTCATAGAAAATCTTTGATTTTGTTTCTGTATCGCCGACTTCATCAGCTCTGGCCATTGCTTTTTGGAAGGTTTGTATTGCCTTTTCTGGTTCGTTTGCGTAGGCAAGTTTTTTGGATTGAATAAAGAGAGATTTTAATTCTTTATCCTGCGGAATTAAAGATACAACTTTTGAATCTGTATCTATTTCCGTCTGAACGGGTTCTGTTACGGTATCCTGAACCGTTGTTTTATTTTCAGCTTTTTCCTGTTTATTAGTGCTTCCTTCAGGAAATTTTACAAGAAACTGCGGATTTATATCATTTTCATTGTATTTAAAATCAATCTGCTGTAAAAATAGTGCATCAACCCAGTTTTCAACAACTTTAGACTCTTTATTAAGAGTTTTTGAAATATAATCATCAAGAATAGTTGACGCATTTTTAAGATTTGACTTAATAAGTTTTGTATTCGGGTTATCTTTTTTAACCTGAGAAGCAATAAGAGAAAGATAACCGTCAACTTCGGCTTTTAAGTCCTCAGGCGTTCCGATAGCTATTGCGGTGTTATTAAAATCTTTTAAAATTTGTGCAATATTTATAACCGTGCTGCGGTTTTGCAATGTGTTCCGGGTAACGGCAGAAGTTGGAGCTGTCTGCTGCAGGTTTCTTTGTTGAGCCTGACTCTGAATTTGTGAGCGCATCTGGCGCCAGTCAACCTGTTCACCGTTATTTTGCTGATAGGCAGGGGTATATGAAGGCTTCTTCTGCTCAACATATTGAAGTCCCTTACTTCTTGAATTTTGATCAGCCTGTTGCTCCCGCTGGGCAGATGAAGACGCGTTTTGTTCTTCGTCTTGTTTCCGTTTTACAAGACTGCGCCCGTCTTTATTTAAATAAGGCCGTTGAAATATACCGTTTAACACAAATTCTACCCTCTGGTATTTTCACTATATACCAAAACCTGCTTTCCTTGCTCATACTTTCGTATGATATCTACAGTTTTTATTTAAGGTTTTTTGAGGGAAAGTCAAAATTAAAAAACGGAGGATTTTTCCTCCGTATATTACAATACAACTTTGAATATATCTTTATTACCAAATGCTGCTGCCAAATCATCAGTCCATTCATTAAACTTAAATATACTCGTAAATAAAGGTTCATCAGATTTTGTTATAACTGCAAGGATATCATTTTTTGACAAATCTTCAATACCTTCCATTATAAAACCTTTTTCTTTTGCAAAATCATTTAATTTAGAGGCTCTGATAAAACTTATCTTATCTGCATTTTTCCCGCATACAGTCTTTATTCCGTTTGCATACTGAGTCAAATGAGCAAGATTTCCTTTATCATTCTTAATTACGCTGAGATTTCTCAAAGCAGAGGAAGATTTACCTCTTGTCAGCAAAAAAATTCCGGCTGTAACAGCTGCACCGACTAATGTCCCGATTATTCCAGAACCGATTTTTGAAGTATTGTCTTTTTTTTCTGCCTGAGGTTTTAATCCGGGACCGCCGAATGCTCTGATATAATCAATCCTTTCTTGAGGGCTTAAACCCGAAGGTATTTTCCGAGGGTAACTACTTGAAACACCTGCATTACTAATGCTATCCAAACCATAAACCATTTTTTTCTCCTTTCAAATTTTCCATATCCTTTAAAATTTTCCCTGTACATTTATAAAAACAAAAAGGCAGAAAAAGTTGTTACAAGCGCAATTCATCCTATCCTATCCTATCCTATGAAGGGTTATATCAGGGTTTCAGCCATTTTAAAACTTGTGTTTACATTTTGTTACATTTAACTTTTTTAGACAAAATTTTAAACTTAACTTATAATAAAGATATGGAAAGATTTTTTTTAAAGACATCAGACGGGATAAAGCTTGCACTAAATCACTACAAAACTAATCACAAGGAAGTTGTAATTATTGTTCATGGCTGGTTTATGACAAAAGACAGCAAAGCTTTTTCAAATCTTGCCGCAGACTTTTCAAAATATTATGATGTAATATCTTTTGATTGCAGAGGACATGGAAAAAGTTCGGGATTCTATACATTCACCGAAAAAGAAAATATTGATTTAAAAGCTGTTGTGGATTTTGCAAAACAAAATTACAAAAAAATATATCTTGCAGGATTTTCACTTGGCGGGGCAATCGTTTTAATCCATAGTGCGCTTTATAATGATGTTGATAAAATAATAGCAGTTTCTGCACCTTCCGACTTTAACAAAATTGAAAATCAAATGTGGAAAAAAGAAGCGTGGCTTCCGACATTAAAAAAATATGAACCCGCGCGTTGGTTCTCAGTTCGGCCGTCTTTCTATTCTCTTGTTATAAGCTCAAAAATTAAACCGATAGATATTATAAAATATGTAAAAAGCCCAACTCTTTTTATCGCCGGCAAAAAAGATCCGACAGTGCACCCCTGGCATACTAAAAAACTATATGAAGAAGCTGTCTGCGAAAAACAATTTGAAATTTTTAACAGCAACCACTCAGAAGATTTGTATCTCGATGATCCTGAAAAATTTATGGATTTATGCTTTAACTGGCTGAACTCTTTTCCCAAGCCATCTCCCAATAGAGGGGAAGTATAATTATTCGGCTAAAATTACCATCTCGCAATTTGTACAATCAAACTTAAGAGGATACCTCTTTCCCTTCTCATCAATGAGAAAAAGTTTTTTAGGAGATTTACACATATTGAACGCATATTTCAAACAGTGTTTTGTCCGCATCAATTCCGTCGGGAAAGAACCGCTTTCCGCCGACATTTCGCAAACCTCACACCCGCAATTCTCATAAAAACTTTTTGCTTCCTTATTATGAATATTTGCCCTGTAATCAAGTTTTTTTAGAGGATATTCGGCATATTTGAGGGGTTTTTGAAACTCGCGCGGATAATTTTTTAACCTTTCCTTCATCAAATCTTCAAGAATATTACGGCGAAACTCATTAATTTTTGAAACAGGCATAAATGCTAATTTTCCGTTTACAACAATATCTTCAACATAAAAATCACTTTCACCTGTTTTTTTAAGCTGATTTATAAAAGTTTCCTTCATTTTTTCCGGTTTTTTAGTTTTTTCACCGGCCGGCAAGGTAATTTTTACGCTATTTCCGTCCTCATCTTCTGCATTTAAAATTCCGTCCGAACAAATAAATTTAACCCCTATCTGCCGCTTTACTCTGGAATTTTCAAGCTGTTTTTCAAATCTGCTGTCAAAATTTCTGTAAACCTCCAGCCCGACAGAAATACCTTCCATTTTATTAGGATAAATTTTATTTCCCTCAACTTTATTTACAAGACAGCCATAACCGTTGAAATAAAGCCCGTCCTGTTTGGCGACATCTGCATCAAGCTCAAAATAATCTTTGCCTACATGTGTAATTCGCCCTAACTTTTCACCTATGGATTTTGGAGTTTCAAAATTAAAACATATTTTGCGGCCGTCTAAAAAGTAGTCTGTAAAATCTCTGTTAAAACTCTTTTTCACATCAGGTTCAAAATCCAAAAAGACCTTGCCCGATGATGTTTTTTGAGCAAACTTGTCCAACTCTTTCCTGTAATAAGCAGCAACATTTTTCACATAATTTTCATCTTTAAGCCGTCCTTCAATTTTGAAAGATTTAACACCTGCGTCTATAAGCTCTTTAAGATGTTTTGAAGCGTTAAAATCTTTCAAACTCAAAAGATACTTGTCTTTTGCAATTACATTTCCACTATCATCAACAAGCGTATATTTTTTACGGCAGGCTTGAGCACATTCACCTCTGTTTGCGGAGCGTCCGCCTATATAGTGGCTGAAATAACATTGACCGCTGTATGAAACACATAAGGCACCATGGATAAATGTTTCAATCTCAATTAACCCCTCTCCCGCACTTCGGCCACCCTCTCCCGAGAAAGGGAAATACTGACAAATTTTTTGAATTTGTTTTAAGGATAGCTCTCTAGCAAGAATCACACGAGAAACCCCGATTTCATTAAAAAATTTAACCTTTTCAAGAGTTCTGTTATCACACTGGGTGCTGGCATGAAGCACAATGGGCGGGAGTTTACCATCTATTGCACGTTTTATAATACCCATATCCTGAACAATTATTGCGTCGACTCCTATGTTATACAACTTTTGAATAAGCCTGCATGCTTCATCAAGTTCCGCATCAGTTAAAATAGTATTAATGGTTACATGAACTTTAACATAAAACTTATGGGCATAATCTACAATTTCTTTTATATCTTCAAGAGAATTCGGCACCTTTTTTCGGGCTCCAAAATTTGACGCACCGATATAAATAGCATCACATCCCGAATTAATTGCGGCAATTGCCGTATTCTTATCTTTTGCCGGAGCTAAAAGTTCAACTCTTTTCATAAAAATTATTATAAAACAAATTTTTTCTTGTAGTATAATAAAAAATGCAGAAATTTTTTGAAAGAGAAAAAATGATATACCCTGTAACATTTAAAGCAAACACCCCTAATAATTTCAGTACAAAAAAAGACCAGAATACTATGGCCGGTCTAAAAACCGCCCCTGTGCCAAAAATCAACCCTGTGAAAGCAAGTTTGAATACAACGGCTGTATGGTTTGGTTTCGGTGTAGTACTTGATAGAGTTGTAACTTTTGCAGGGAAATTCCTAAAAACATCGCCGTTAAAAACATCTCTTATAACTAATGGAGCAATAGCCGCAGGAGCAGGTATTTTTACTTATTTTAAGGCAAGTTCAAAAAAATAAAAACAAGCCCCTGCTAAAAACAGAGGCTTGTTCTAATTATCTGATATATAGCGACTTTTTACAGAGGTCTTACAGAATTTCTGTAAATTGTTTCAACAACATCTCTGCCGTTTCCGGAAGGACCTATATCTATAAGCCCGCTGAGTGACGGAGTTGTGTAAACAAGATCCGTTAGTTTTTCAACATCAGCATCGGTAAATCCTTCGTCTTCAAGTTTTTCTTTAACATCGACAGAGAATAACCAATCCTGAACTAATTTTGCAGCCATGTCAGCATCTGATGCTTCAGGTTTTAAGCCGTGAGCAATCGGAGCAAGAATATCAGCCAATACATGCGGTCTGTCTTTGTAAATAGTTTTGATGACAGCAGGTAAAAGAATTGCTAAGCCCAATCCATGTGCCAATTCAGGTTTGACAGCACTCAAAGGATGTTCAAGCGCATGTGTATAGTGCAGCAATCCGTTATCAAAGCTTACACCACCCATCATTGCAGCATAAGCCAGATAATAACGAGCTTCTAAATCTTCAGGATTTGCAATAGCCTTCGGCAAATATTTTGCAACAAGTTCAATTACCTGTTTTGCAAGCGAAATTGAATAAGGTGACGCAACAGCAGATGTTGCAGCTTCTACAACATGGTTGACAGCATCAATTGAAACATATCTTGTCTGTTTCGGCGACAATTTTGTCATTAACTGCGGGTCATCAATCGCAAACATAGGATAAATACAATCGTAAGCAATCGCAGGTTTAAAATTCTTTTCAAGGTTAGTTACAACCGCAAATCTGTTTGTTTCCGTACCTGTACCGTGTGTCAAATTAATTGAAACAATCGGAGCTGCTTTTTCAGGAGCAAACGCAAAATCATACAATTCTTCAGCAGTTTTTTCAGGATATTCAAGCAGAATTGCAACAGATTTCCCGGCATCTGTCGGAGAACCTCCGCCGATTGCAATAACAGCTTTTGCACCAAAATCTTTTGCAAGTTTTGCTGCGTCATTAACATGATGTGTATTCGGGTTAGGCGTTACTTCAGCATAATTTACGTAGCCGATACCGTGGTCTTTCAAAGCTTTTTCAACGTAATCCCATGCACCTGTTGCTTTGTAAGCGTTTCTACCCGACATTACGATAACTTTATCAATACCTTTATCTTTCAAAACTTTAGCGATATCATCAATTTTCTTGATAGCGCCGACACCAAAATAAACAGTTGTTCTTGTGCGGATTTCTTTAACTTCGTTAATGTTAATATCCTTTTCCCACATAATAAACTCTCCTTTCTTAATCCAATGATATTATAAAAGATGTAAAAGACTTTTGCAAGCGGGTAGAAATACTTTTTTTAAATGATTTCCTTGGGAACAAAAATGATATATTATTAAATAAAAAGGGCAAGCCCTGATTATCATATCCATACTTTTACGGCACAGACTTCAAATTTGTTAAACCGGAAAAAGAAAGGAGGTGATAAGATGGTTGTGAATACAGAAGAACTAGCAATAATTCTAATAATACTGCTAGTTCTAACAACCAAATAGGGGGCTTTTAATGGGGCAAGCTGGAACTTGTCCCGCCCTTTTCTTATATTATAACCTATTTTTAATAAATTTCAAGTGCTCTTACGATTTTTCCCTCTCCAAACAGGAGAGGGTTGAATTTCAACTTGAGCTTAAGCGAAAGTTAGAAATTCGGGAGAGGGTCAACCTTTAATTTTTTTAAACTCGATTTCATACCCGAGGATACCGGCAAGAAACTGGACTTCATCGTATTTCATTGTACCTTTATTTAGCTTTTGTGAGATTCCATCAGCAGTATACTTTTTATCAGAAATTTTGTTTGCCATTTCTGCTAATTTCTTGATAGTTGTAGCCTCATTTACTAATAATATTCTTAAATCTTTATTTATACTCATTATATCAATTATAAACGTAATAATCATTTATTGACAAATAAGATTATATTTGTTATTATTAACGTATATTTTATCGTATAAACTTATTTATATACGTATAAATTTAAGAAAGGAAATTACATGAAGACCGTAGAAGAAAAATTAAAAAACGTTGAAAACGAAACATTTTACATTGAAGCAATAAATAAAGTCCTTTTTGACGCAATAACCCATACCGAAATAAGCACCTATGGCGATTATCTTTCTTTACTCGAGCTGCAATACAAATCTATTGATAAGATTACAGAACTGTTTTGAAATATTCAATTGTTTTCAGCAGACCGTCTTTTATATCAACCGTCGGTTCATATCCGAGTTTTTCTTTTGCAAGTGTCAAGTCAGGACGCCGTTGAGCAGGATCATCAGACGGAAGCGGCTTAAACACAAGTTTAGAATTAGAATTTGAAAGTTCTATAATCATTTTTGCAAGATCTAAAATAGTATATTCCCCGTCATTGCCCATATTTACAGGGCCAATAAAATCTTCTGTATTCATCAACGTAATCATACCACGGACTAAATCATCAACATAGCAGAATGAACGGGTTTGTAAACCGTCGCCGTATATTGTTATATCTTCATTTTTCAAAGCCTGAATAATGAAATTTGAAACCACACGTCCGTCATTTTGCGCCATACGCGGGCCGTAAGTATTGAATATCCTGATTATTTTTATATCTACATTGTGCTGGCGGTAATAATCCATCATTAAGGTTTCCGCAACACGTTTTCCTTCGTCATAGCAGCTTCTCAAACCTATGGGGTTTACATTCCCCCAGTAATCTTCTCTTTGCGGATGAACATTCGGATCACCGTAAACCTCGCTTGTTGAAGCCTGCAAAATTCTTGCTTTCGTTTCATCGGCGAGATCAAGCATATTTGTAACTCCGAGAACGTTAGTTTTTATGGTTTTGATAGCATTGTACTGGTAATGAACGGGACTTGCAGGACAGGCAAGATTATAAATCTGATCGACTTCAAGAATAATGGGTTCTATAATATCATGCCTGATAAGCTCAAATTCTTTGTTATCTAAGAGATAATCAATATTTTTTCTTGAGCCTGTAAAAAAGTTATCAAGACAGATAACGTGATTTCCATGCTCAATAAGTTTTTCGCATAAATGCGACCCTATAAAACCTGCACCGCCTGTTACAAGAATATTTTTCATATATGCCCTCCATAAAATTACTATAACACAAAAATAACCATCACTTGCCCTTCAGGCACCCTCTCCCCTTGGGAGAGGGTATAATTTCGGCTTGAGCAAAGCGAAAGGTTGAAATTCGGGTGAGGGTCAAAAAAGCCTGTCTTAAGACAGGCTTTTCAAACTATATAAAGCAAATTTAAAAATTTAAACTTACTTTTCGTCTAATGCTGCAACGCCGGGTAATACTTTTCCTTCAATAAATTCAAGAGAAGCACCGCCGCCTGTTGAAACATGTGTGAAATCTTCTGCTTTAAAGTATTTTTTAGCGGCAGAAACAGAATCGCCGCCGCCGATTACTGATACTGCACCGTTTTTAGTTGCATCAACAATTGCCTGCAATACAGCTTTTGTACCTTCTGCAAATTTCGGATTTTCAAATGCGCCTACAGGGCCGTTCATCAAAATTGTTTTTGAATTTTTGATTACTTCAGCAAAAGCTTTCTGGCTTTCAGGACCGGCATCTACGCCTTCAAATCCGTCAGGAATTTCGTTAATCGGAACAACTTTGTTTGTTCCGTTTCCTGAAAAATCGTCAGCAGCAAGAACATCTGTTGCCATAACAATTTTTACGCCTTTATCAGCAGCTTTTTTCTCAATAGCTTTTGCAACTTCAATCTGATCATCTTCACAGATAGAATTACCGATTTTGCCGCCGTTAGCTTTTACGAATGTATAAGCCATGCCACCGCCGATAATCATATTGTCAACTTTGTCAATCAAATTTTCCAGAACACCGATTTTAGATGAAACTTTAGCACCGCCGACAACTGCTGTGAAAGGTCTTGTAGGATTATCAAGAGCCTGAGATAAGCATCTGATTTCTTTTTCCATTAACAAGCCGGCAACAGCAGGTTTTAAGACATGTGCTAATTTTGCAGTTGAAGTGTGTTTTCTGTGAGCGGCGCCGAATGCGTCGTTTACATAGAAATCACCGAGTTTTGCAAGTTCTTCTGCAAAAGTCATATCGTCATCTTTTGCTTCTTCTGCTTTGTAGAAACGGATGTTTTCCAATAACGCAACCTGACCGTCTTTTAAAGCTTCCAATTCTTTATCAGCGCCTTCACCGACAGGTGATTTAACAAATAAAACATCTTCACCTAAAACTTTTGACATATATTTTGCAACAGGTTCAAGGCTGAATTCCATGTTCCATTCGCCTTTTGGTCTGCCTAAGTGAGCCATAAGAATAATTTTGGCTCCTTTTTCCTGTAATGCTCTTACAGTCGGAACAATTGCCTGAATTCTTGTGTCATCTGTTACGTTTTTGTTTTCATCAAGAGGAACGTTAACGTCAACTCTTACAAGAGCGCGTTTCCCTTTTACGTCACCTAAATCTTTAATTGATTTTTTCATATTTTTCTCTCCTTACTAAATGCAAAATAATTATATGAAGAAAAAAATACAATTGCAAATAAAAAACAGCGGGGTTTAAAACTCCGCTGTTTCTGAATATATTGAAGTGTTTATGGATTATCGTCCGTTAATTGCCTGTTGTATTTTTTCTTCTTCTGCTTTTAAATCTTTTTCAGAATAGTATTCTTGGTCACAAAAACTTGCAAGATGTGCCATTAATTCACGACGTTGTTCATAAGGCAAGTCTGATTTTAAAATCGTATTTCTCATATTACTAATTCTCAAATGCGAATTATTTACTTCCAATCTCTGTTCTAATTCAGCATTAATTTTATCAGAATATCCGTTTAACTCTTGAGTTTGTTGTGCGGTTTCAGAAACTGCTTTACGGGTTTTGCGGCCTTGATCTATAGTTATATAACGGTTGTACCAGTTTTGCCACTGAATTTCACTCATAAGATTTCCTTCAGATGTTTTAACTGCTTCAATAATTTCACCTTTAGCATTTTTGATAGCAACTCTTGTTGCACCACCCTGAATTTGAACTTCTTTAATAATTTGAGCCGTACCATCTGCAAGCTGTTTTTGCAATTCCTCCATATTTTTCATAACAGCCTCGCCGACCGCAACAGTTACTCCTGCATTCATTTCAGCATTAGCATCATCATTTTGCATTATCATTGCTGCAAGATCCTGACTTGTCATATCAGCCGCATTACGGTACTGCTCTGCAACTTTATTAGCCCAGACATTCAAATCCGTAACATATTTTGTTAGATTATCCTTATACTGCGGATCCATAAAGTTAGGTCTCTGCCCCAAACTATCCGGTATAAAATTGTTATTATCACCATGAGCTTTTGTAAAAGCTTCTTTTGCAGTATTAATTATTGCATAAGCTTTTGTTTCAGAGCCTTTAGCTGTATCAACGGCGTTATTTTTTCTCCCGAACTGAGATTTATAAGCATCATTAATAGAATCAGTAAGCTTTTCCTGATTTTTTCTGGTTTCTTTAAAATTTTCACCTTCAATATCTTCCGTAACAATTTCAAGACCGAATTTTTCCGGCTCAAAACCCATTTCCTTACACTGCTGCTGGAAAAATACCATTTCTGTTTTACTTAAAGTTTTTCCGCCGTAAACATTGGCATTTTTAGCCAGTGCATATAAAGGTGTTCCTTTTAACTGTGAAATGTCAAATCCTGCCATAAATTTTCTCCTTACATTTTTTGTAGTAACCTTCAACAAAAAATGTTACGGAAAAAGTACTTGAAAACTTTACATAGTATCCTGCTATGCTATGCTATGCTATGCTATGCTATGCTATGAGCCATTTTGACAGAGTTTAAGGCAAATTTAAACTCATATTTACATTTGTTTACAATCCTTATTTTGTTAAATTTTCGTAATAATTATAAACCTTTAACCGGATAAATATATACCGCAGGGTAATAAAAATTATTTTAATTTAGAATAATCTTAAATTAGAGAAAGGATTTACTATTATGAAGAAAAAATTATTGGCAACAGTTTTAATGATAGGCGCATTCGCAGCAGGATATTCAATTAACAATATCGCGGTCTCCCGTACAACACCTGATTACAGAGTCGCAATTGTTGATATTCAAAGGGTAGTTGCAAATTCAAATGAAATTAAAGCCTTAAAAATAGAACAAGAAAAACAAATTGAAAATATGCAGGCAACTATTAATAAAGCAAGACAAGAAATATCCAGAGAAAAAGACCCAGCAAAAATTACAGTCCTTGAAGAAAAATACAGAAACGAGATAAATAATCAAAAGCTTGCTCTGGATGAATCTTACAATAAAAAACTTTCCGCAATTGACAGCAAAATTAAAACTGCAGTTGTTGAAAAAGCACGTACAATGAATTATAACATAGTTCTTCCGAAAAACACTGTTCTTTTCGGCGGGGATGATATTACAGATCAGGTTGCAACAATTATAAAATAAGAATACAAAAATATAAAAAACTTATCCGTTTACCTGCCCTTTATTATTAACCCCGTATCCGAACATAGCAAAATCGTATTTTACCGGGTCTTCAGGGTCAAATTTGCGTAAATTTTCTGTTATTTCAAGAACCGATTTAAAATCATTTGCATTTCGTGTCAATAACCCCATTTTGCGGGAAAGCCTTGCCACATGCGTATCAAGAGGGATTAAAAGTTCTGAAGGCTTCATAAAATTCCAAATCCCAAAATCTACAGGTCCTTTTCTTACCATCCATCTTAGATACATACACATACGTTTCATAGCACTTCCTTTACGCGCGTCAGGAACCATAAATTTAAAACCCTGCGCATTGTTATCCTTTACATGAGAGTAGAAATAATCCGTTACAGGTATAAACATATTACCTTCAACCTGATTCTCATATCCGTATTTAAAAAGATTTTCCAACCCTTCATCTTTTGAATACAGGTCCTTCAGTACCATAAAAATCTGCGAAAAATCTTCAGGCTTTCCGAAACGGTAATTAAAATCCCCGAGAATTTTCGGCTCGAAATTTAAGATAAAATTATATGGCTCATTCTGTGCGATTTCAAAAAGAGTATCAAGTTTTTTCAAAAAAACTTCACGCCTGCCGTAAGCCACAAGAGAAGCTATAAATCCGGCTATTTCAATATCTTTTTTGTCTGTAAATCTGTTTGGAACTCTAACAGGATCATCCTTTATAAAATCAATTGTTTCATAATTTTGGGCAAGTTTATCAATTTCAGTTTTAGTTATCATTTCTCAATTCCTTGAAATATTCCTTTAATATTTTATCACACTCTTCTTCCATAATCCCGCCGTAAACTTTCATCTTTGAATTGGCAAGTTTTCTAACATCTATAACAGAGCCCAACGCACCGTAATTTTTATCATAAGAACCGAAATAAACAACTTTTATTCTTGCGGAAACTATTGCCCATGCACACATCGGACAGGGTTCAAGAGTTACATACATTTCGCAGTCGTCTAATCTCCAGCGGCCTAACTTTTGTTCCGCCCCACGTATTGCAAGAATTTCCGCATGAGCCGTCACATCATTTGTGGTTTCTTTTTGATTAAATGTTTCAGCAATAACTTCCCCGTCTTTTATTATCAGGGCACCGACAGGAATTTCTCCTTTTGATTTTTTTGCAAGTTCTACGGCACGCTTCATTTCGCAGCCTCTTGAACATTTGCAAGATGAAGGGTTACCTCAACACAAAAACCGCAGTTTTTGTCACTATGTAGTGCTATTTCCCCATTCATAGCTTCTACCAAACCTTTTACAATAAACAGTCCTAATCCCGTTCCGCGTGTTGTTCTTGTTGTATTGTCATCAAGCCGGACAAATTTTTCAAACAATTTTTTCAACTTTTTAGTCGGGATAACTTCACAGTCATTCTTGACAAAAATCTTTGCGCAATCGTCTTTGACTACCCCGTCTACAACAATTTTTGAACCTTCCGAAGCATATTTGGCCGCATTTTCAAGAAGATTTACAAAAACCTGCAGCAGCCTGTCTTTGTCCCCCTCTACAATCGGAAAATCTTCACCGAGATTAAAAACAATCTCCATATTCCGTTTGTTTTTAATTAAAATGCGTGATTCCTCAAGAATTTCCGGGATCCAAACTTGCTCAATATTTGTCCTGAGGCGCATTCCTTCAATATCGGGAATAGTTAGCAGGTCATCAATTAAACGTTTCAGACGCTCAGACTGTTCTTTTATTATTCTTAAAGACTTTTGTCTGGTTTCTTCATCAATTGTTATATCCTGCCGCATAAGCCTTGATGTGTATCCTTGAATACTTGTTAAAGGTGTTCTGAGTTCATGGCTTACCGTATCAATTAAGTTTGAACGAAATTCGTTAAGCTGTTTCAATTCAATATTATTCTTTTTCAACTGAATGTAAGATTTATGAATTTCGGTCGCCATACGGTTAAATTCAAATGCTAGAAATATAATTTCATGCGGGGTAAAAGCTGTAGTCAAAAGTCTTATCTGGCGTTCATAGTTACCTTTTGAAATCGCGATAATTCCCTTAAACAACTGTCTTATATTAATATAAAGATAATATGTATAAAGCCCGACAACAAAAATAATCGCAAATGTTGCAAAAAGACAGGATAAAATTATTTTTAAACTGTTATTGGTAATTGCTTTTTGAGTAACTTTTTCAGTTGTATTTACAATAATCGTAATTTTAGGTTCATCTTTCGACACATAAACAAGAGGCTGATTTTTTACATCCCCGAATATGACAGGAACATCTTTTTTAAGCTTTGCAGGCAATAAAGAAACAGTTTTTTTATACGTATCTTCCGTATAATTATGCTCCGCAAGCAAATCTCCGTCATCTGTCAATACATAAATTTGTCTTTTGTCATCAGCAAGTGATCTGAATAATTCATCCTTTATGGCATCAAGTTTGAAAGTAGCGATAAGATATTGATTCTCATTGATTTTTAAAGGAATTGAAGCTTTCTTATTAATTTTGTCTCGTTTTTGAATTGTTTCAAGCTCTGATTCATCGGCTATAACCAAATTTTCGCAGTCATCAAGCTGATTAATAACAGATTTCAAATACTGTTCTTTTGCTCGCTGCGTCGGAAGATGTTCTAATGAAAATACAATCTGTTCAAGATTACTAACAATTGTCTTATTAAAAAAATCAATCTCGTCCGAAACCATGTTTGCAATAAGAACGGCTGATTCTCTAAGCTGATATCTCATTGACTGCTGGTTAATGTTATTGATAATAAAACCGCTTATTGTCATAGGAACAATAACAGCACATACAAATACAATAATAATTTGTTCAACAATTTTTAAATGTTTGCCAAACATAAAATTACCCTTCTCCGAACGGAGTTAATTTGTAACCGACATTTGTAACCGTATGCAAATATTTAGGGTGTTTTGTATCAGGTTCAATTTTGTTGCGCAGACCGCCTACATGTACCCTCAACATCCTGACATCCTCGTTGCTGTCGTATCCCCAGACCTCATCCAACAAAGTCGCAAGTGTTACAGCATTATTAAAATGCTGCATAAGACAATACAAAATCTCAAACTCCGTAGGCGTCAATTTAACTTTTTTGTTTACAATAACTGCCTCAAGAGTTTCAGGAAAAATTTCTATATCACCGGCATTTAAAACTTCATCAGAAAGAGAGGATTTATCTTCATCAAAAACCTGATTTCTTCTGAGCAGAACTCTTATTCTCAAAAGGACTTCCTGAATATCAAACGGCTTTACAAGATAATCATCAGCCCCGCAGTCAAATCCTTCTGTTTTATCGTCAATAGTTCCCTTAGCAGTGAGCATTAATATAGGAATTGCAAGTTTTGCCTGCCTGATATTTTTGCAGACATCAAACCCATTCATCTTCGGCATCATAACATCAAGCAAAATTAAATCATAAGTGTTATTTAAGGCTTTATTAAGCCCTTCAATACCGTCACGCGCCGTATCGACAAAATATCCGCTTGCTTTTATATCAAACTCCAAAAGTTCTCTGATTTCATCGTCATCATCAATTATTAAGATACGTCGTTCATTCATATTTTATCCTTTTTAACGATTTTACCAAAATGTAGAACAATTTGCAATTATTTATAAAGAAATATTGTACATACACAATTTATCATTACGCATCATAACGTTTGAAAGATTTTTCAATATTTTTGGATATTGTATTCTTTACAGTATCATATTCCGTTGTCA
>CALUUR010000021.1 GCA_944324015.1 Candidatus Gastranaerophilales bacterium | reverse complement strand
GCATTTGAAAAATATGCGGTTAAAGTCGGCGGCGGAGCTTTGCACAGGTTTAATCTTTCCGATTGTGCCATGATTAAGGATAATCACATAAGGTTAGCCGGTTCAATTACAAATGCTGTAAATAAATTGCGTCAAAATTTATCGCACGCCCATAAAATAGAGGTGGAGTGCGATACCTTAGAACAGGTAAAAGAAGCTGTCAGTGTAAAAGCTGATATTATCATGCTTGATAACATGTCTGTAGATATAATGTATGAGGCTGTTAAAATTATTAACAACAAGGCAATAGTTGAGGCCAGCGGGAATGTTACGCTTGAAACTGTGAATGCCATTGCATCAACCGGTGTTGATATAATCTCTTCAAGCGCAATTGTTGCAAAAGCACCAACGTTGGATTTAGCACTTGATATTTAATGTGTTATATAATAAATTCTCTTAAACGGCCTTCACTCTTTACACTTCACTATTTACTCAATTAAATTGTAAATTTTCTTAAAATGAGTAGCAAAAAAATTTTTTCTTTGTTTTAAAATGAATGTAGAAGACATAATTTTTTTGGTGAAAAAATGAAAATAAATTCGATACAGTATGATATGTCCCTCAAGCAGGGAAATTTAAGGCTCCATTCGGAATCTCATAACTTTAGAGAGAAGAACAGCGCGGGCTTGTATAGAAAAGACAGAGGATATAATAATGTATATTGCGGCAGTTTTACGGGAAAGAGTAAACCTGCCGCAACTGTTTTAAAAAGAGGGCTTTTTGACAGGATGCTTGCAAGCAACTGGTTTGGAAACCTTACAAAATATGCAGAGGAGCATAACATTGCTGCCAGTGCACTTATTGCTCTTGTATTGGCAGGTGTAATGAGGCCTGCAACAATTCTTTCTCTGCCGGGTAAGGAGGACAAAGAAGACAAAATTTATGCAGCAGGACATGCAATTGCATCCGGTATTATAGGTTTTGCTGTTTCAACAGCTGTGACAAGCCCGTTTGATGAATCTATTAAAAAAATATTTGATAATAAGAAATTCAGACGTAAAAAATTTCAGGCAATTGATAATCAAATCGCAGAGTTAACAAAACAAAAAGAAACCGGTAAAATTTCTGCTGAGTCTAAAGAGCTTTTGAAATCTTTGACTGCGCGCCGAGAAACTCTAAAAACGCTTGTAAAAAATATTCCGGATTGGATAATTGGTGTTCCGAGGGCAATTCTTACAATTGCCTTAATCCCTCCTATTTTAAAATATGTATTTGGTGTTGAAAAGAAAAAGAAAGCAGCACCTGTAGATAATAAAAATGTTAATACAGATAAAATGGATACTCCGAAAATGGATTTTATAGATAAACCTGCATTTGAACAATTTAAAGGAGGTGCTGACTAATGAATTTAACAATTAATAATGCACTTTCTAAAAGTAATTTATATTCAAAACAAAATTATCCTCAAAAAAATCAGCCGGCTTTTACTTCAAAAGCGCAGAGTGCTGAGGAATTTATGAAAAAAGCCGTAAAAGATAAGTCAAAATTTTTCAAATATTTTGATGAAAAGTATGATAAACTTACTGATTTTATTGCTGACAAATTTACCTCAAGAGTTGTTGAGTCAGAAACTTTATCAAAGCTTGCCAATAAATTTAAAAATAGTGATAATTTTTATCAGCACTGTTTAACAATAGGTTCTATAATTACAAGCGGTTTATATATGCAAAGAACTCTAACAAATGATAAGCTTGATAAAGACAGAAAAAATACACTGGCAGTTAATCAGGGACTTACTTTTGCAGTATCTACTGTCGGGGCTTATGCTCTTGATAAATATGTTAAAGGCTGGTGGGATAATGTAACAGCAAGATTTGCGGGACACTTGTTAGGTGACGGAAAATTTTATCAAAATTATTTGAATCAAAAACAGAATGTGTTAAATGAGAATAAAAAACTTATTCAGGCTGCAAAAGCAAGTGGAGGCAAACCTGAATTAAAAGCTTTACCAAAAGTTACAAAAATGGTCGAAAACCATAATTATTATAAGACTTTAGTAAAAACTTCAGCGGATGATGCAAGAGTTTTGCTAACTAAAGTAAAAGGTATGTCTCCGTTGAGATCTATGATTGTATTTGGTTTTGTATACCGTTACTTTGTTCCGGTTGTTGTTACAAAACCTGCAAACTTCTTATGTGAAAAATATCTTGCAAATAAAAAAGCTAAAATGGAAGAAAATAAGTAAAAAGAAAATTTAAAAAAGAATTGTTACTATATATGTAGTAACAATTCTTTTTTTCTTGATTTAAATGATTTTTTATAGTATATTTTGCATTAAAGATGGGGTATTAAAGCGGTGGAAAAAGATTTTTTGGATTTAGATTTAATAGCTAAAGAATGCGGTCTTTTAAAGTATGATGACGTAAATTTTGTTATCCGGAAAATTCAGGCTCTTGATGAGGTTTATGAAGCCGATAATCTAATAAAAATTTATAACCACTTTCTCTCAATTTCTAAAAACCCTGATATTTTGATGTGCGTAATACAATGTGGCGACAGAATCAGGGACAGAGCATCTTTGAGCGCACTTTTGGATTTGTTTTTGATGAAAAATATAGACACTGATAAAGAAACATTGATAAATGTAAGAGTAATGTGTGCAAAGGCTATTGCGAATTTAAAGGACACTTCTGCTGTTACTCCGTTATTGTATTGTTTGAATAATAAAGATGAAAACTATAAAATTCGTCTGGCATGCGCTGATGCTCTTGGTAAAATTGGTGACAGATACGCAGTCGCTCCTTTGATAGCTGTTGTAAAAGATGAAAATGAAAAATCTGTTTATCTTAGAGAATCTGCTGCTTCTGCCCTCGGCATGTTAGGAGATTTACGCGCGGTTGACCCGCTTGTGAGCATTCTTGAAACTCAAAAAGGAATTTGGAATAAATTTACTTTTTTAAAAGAACGTGTTATTGAGGCACTCGGAAAACTCAGATATGATACTAATGACAGAGTTTTTAATGCTTTAAAAAATTCGCTTCTGGATGAATCTCCGCAGATTAGGATTAATGCTATTGAAGCAATTATGGACAGTGATAATCCGCGTGCGGTTGAAACCATTAAAACTTGTCTTGTTGAAGACAGTGATGAAGAAGTAAAAAAGAATGCGCTTATTGCTCTTTATAACCTTATAGGGCGTGAAATTCTTGATGAGGTTGCCAACGGTTCTGATTATTCTGATTCTTTAAAAATGGAAGCGGTTTCAATGATTTCCGAATATGAAGAAGATTCTGATGAGGTTAATGAAGATGCCTAAAGGGATTGTTCTTTTATCCGGCGGTCTGGATTCCCTTGTGAGTTTGGGTTTGGCAAAAGAAAAATATGGAATTTCTCTTGCCTTAACATTTGATTACGGACAAAAGTCTTCAAAGCAGGAAATCGAGGCATCTAGAAATATCTGCAAATATTATGATTTAAAACATGAAATTATAAAACTTGACTGGCTGAAAAGTGTTACACATACTGCTCTGGTGGAAGATAAAGATATTCCGGAAGGAAAAGAATTAGATGATTCTTCAATATCCGCTCAAAAAGTCTGGGTGCCCAATCGAAACGGTCTTTTTTTGAATATCGCAGGAAGCTTTGCAGACGGTGAAGATTATGATTATATTATAATTGGAGCAAACAAAGAGGAAGGCCAGACTTTCCCAGATAATTCCGCTGAATTTATAGAGAAAATTAACGCGGAATTTGGATTTTCAACCCAAAAACATCCAAAAGTTGTAGCACCCTTGCTAAATTATTACAAAAATGATATAGTAAAACTGGCATTAGAAAACAGGATACCGTTAGAGTATGTAAGAAGCTGTTATGCAGGGACGCAAAAACATTGTGGAAAGTGTGAATCTTGTACAAGGTTAAAAAATGCACTACTTTATAATAATGATACTCGCTATATAAAGGAGCTTTTTTGAAAACAAAATTAATTGAACATGAAATAAAATATGAAGGCTGGCAGCTGTCACCGCACTGGATTTATAAGAACTTTAAAATTCAGGGTGATGCTATTGTTGCTTTTGTCGGAGAATGTGAAGTAAAGCTTACAGAAATGGTTGATATTGAAGATGTTATTAATAACGAGCCTATTTACAGCAAGTCTATGTTGAGTTTTATTTCTGAACAATTCAATGTCGGTTTGATAGAAGGAGTTTTCAGACAGAGGCTTTTAATTTGTACAATAAAAGAAGCTCTTGAAAAACGCGGTTATAAGATAACAAGAAGCGGCGACGATTTATTTTTTGACGATAAAAAACTCACAGTTTCTATTGCGACAAAGTCGGTAAATTCTGTATTAATTCATACCGGTATAAATATAAATTCCGCAGGTGCCCCCGTTAAGGCAAGCGGTCTGGTAAGCGAACTCGGATTGTCTGATATAAAATATTTTGCAAGAGAAATTATGGACATGTATTCACAGGAAATTGATGATATAATACTGGCATCAACAAAGGTTAGAGGTGTATGATGGAAGAAGATTCAAGAAAACCTTCTCATATAAGTTATAAAGAATATCAAAAAAAAGTTACTAAAAATCCGAATGAAGGTATTATAATATTTGTTTCGGCTTTTTTCATTTTATTATTGTTATTTTTGGGAATTGCAAAACAAATTTCTCCGGAAGTTGATGTTTCAATAGGTGATGAAACTCAGCAAAATACGGAGGATGATAATATGTACAAAGCCTCTGTGGATGAAAGATTAAAACTTCTTCAGGAAGAAGATAATTCTCAGGATGATAGAATGTTTAATGATGCTCTCGAAGAAAAAGTTGTTATTCCGGAAGATAAGAATACATCAGAACAGGACTCTAGTACGCCTTCTGAAGAAGAACCCATAAAACTTCCTGATGCTGAAGCAAATCCAAAACCGCAGGAAACGGCTTCTCCTGTTCCTCAAAATTCTAAGGTTCAGCAAAATGTTTCTGCAAAAGTTGTTGTGGGATATTATGCAACAAAAGAGCAGGCAGAGGTCGCCAAGGGGATTATTGCGGAATCCGGAATGAATATTTCTCCTTTTGTAAGAAGTATCGGCGGGGCATATACAATTCAGGTCGGTTCTTATGCAACCAGAGAAAAAGCCCAAAGTGTTGTTAATGACCTTTTGAGAAATAATTACCCTGCAAGAATAATTATGGAATAAAAAAATAGGTCTTTTAAAGACCTATTCTTTGTTATTAATTAAACCAGTTGCAGGAATCGCCTTTGCATAATATGTTTTCAAGATTTGACATAACATCTTCCTTTGTCATTTCATAAGTCACAGGTGTTATTGAAATCTTATTATTTTTGACGGCTGCTATATCTGTATTTGAATCTTCCGCTTCTGTAATTAATTCTCCTGCCATCCAGTAGTAAACTTTTCCTCTGGGGTCAATTCTTTTTTCATAGTTGTCTGTAAACATTTTACGCCCGAGTTCAGTTATTGCAACGCCGGCAATGTCCTCTTCATCAAGAGCCGGAACATTAATGTTTAAAATACTTTTTTTAGGGAAATTAAAATCCTTTAGCTTTTTAAGCAGCATATTTACAAATTTGGCGCTGTATTCAAAATGTTCGTACTCATAATTCATGCTTGCCAGAGACATTGCGATACTCGGAACTCCAAGCATTGCACCTTCCATCGCACAGCTTACCGTTCCTGAATACAGAATATCAGCCCCGAGATTAGGCCCGTGATTGATGCCTGAAATAACAATATCCGGCTGTTCCTCAGGTGTTAAAATAGCGCTGATACCGATTTTTACACAATCTCCCGGAGTTCCGGTTGTAACCCAGGCTCTTTTAACGCCGTTGTAAGCTTCTACCTCTTCCACTCTGAGCGGAGTATGCAATGTGAGTGAATGTCCGGCTGCACTTCTTTCTCTGTCGGGTGCAATTACATAAACATCATGTTCTTTTGCAAGAGTTGCAGTAAGACATCTTATTCCGTTTGCAGCAATCCCGTCATCGTTTGATACTAATATTTTCATATTTATCCCTTTCAAAATAAACTGATTCTTTAGTAATAATACTATAACCGTAAAATTAATAAAATTCTTATTGTTAAGAATTGTAACAAAATATATATTCGATATTTAAAATATAGCAATTATATATATAAAAAATTGTTTATATATATGACACGAGGAAATGCATAAAACGAGGAATCAAAAAAAACGTTTTATTGCACACTACACTTCACACTATTACGAGGAATTGTTCAAGAATTCCAACGTCGTTTTCGAAAGAAGGCGGCGTTTTTTTTAGGGCGAGCATAGGCAGAGAAACACGTAGTATTTCTACAGTTGAGCAATTATAAGCGGAAACCGCGTTTTCGCTTATAATTGCGAACGGTGCCGTATAAAGCGAGCCCGTGTGCTAAGCACGTAGCCACATAAGGTCTAAACTAGACTTAAAAGACGTTGAAAGACAAACTATAATAGTTTGAAAATCAGTTTCGCTTTAATTGTGAATGTTGCCGTATAAAGCGATCACGTGTGCTATGCACTTCGGAAGCGTAGCCGCTTCATCCGGCATAGCTTACGCTTGTACACGAAAATACCTGTATACTTTCGTCATCCCGAACTTGTTTCGGAATCTCTAAAACCATCACAGCAACTTGTGTCTTTCCCCTGAAAAACTACTGGAGAAGATAAAATTACTTATTAATAACAGCCAAAACTTCAGCTAATTTACCGCCGCCATTATTTTTAAATTTAATTTCTTTTTTAGTTTCTTCGGGGGTAAAGTCTGTTTTTTGATAGTTAATCAAATATCTCATAAATTCAGGGCTAAACATTTTACTCCTTTACTACACTAAACCTAACACATATATATAAAACCATAAAAATCTAATTAATTGTTATAATTCAATAAATTATTTACAATATTTAATGAAAGTAATATATTGTTTATAAATTTTCTATTGTAAAGAATTGTAAATAATTTTTTAAAAGTAGTCAATTTTATGGAAATTATATCCTTAATATATATATAAGAGATATGAGTATAACATTAAGGAGATATAATTATGGACATTAATACAAGAGTTAACCCTATTGGTATTGAAGATAAAAATTCTAAAGCCTCATATACAAGTGAGGTCAAAAAGAAAAATCCTTGGGAAGAAATCGGCGCTATAATGACCGGTATTGGTTCTTATATGAATCTTCCAAGTGATTTCAACAGTGCTTTTACCGTTGGGAAAAGCGGTGGTGCAAAAGCTGAAGGTGCATTTTTGGGTTAGCTTTTGCAAAAAGTTTTTATTTGATATAAACTAGTCCTTGAAAGAGGACTAGTTTTTATGTTATTAGCTGCAGATATAGGAAATACAAGCATTACTTTAGGTATTTTTGATGAAGATGCGCTTGTGGAAGAATACAGGCTCGCGTCAGATAAAGATTTACCTCTGGAAGAATATGAAGTGCTTTTGAAATCTCTTTGTAAAGATTTCAAAATAGAAGGCGCTATTATTTCATCAGTTGTAGAAGAGCTTACAAATAAATTTAAAACCGCTGTTGACAATACTTTTAAGCTTAGTGCAATAATACTTTCAACAGAAATTAATACGGGTGTAAAAATTGCACTGAACAATCCGAAAGAAGCAGGGGCAGACAGAATTGCAAACGCTGCGGGGGCTTATGTTTTATACAACCACCCTGTTATTGTTGTTGATTTCGGTACTGCAACAACATTTGATATTGTGAATGGAAAAGGTGAGTTTATCGGAGGTATTATTGCTCCGGGGGTTAATTTGCAGTTAAAATCTCTAAACAAATTTACCTCAAAGCTTCCGAGAATTGAAGTTGCTCTTTCAAATTCTGCAATCGGACATAACACTTCAGATGCTATTCTTTCAGGAGTTTTGCGAGGATCGGCCTCAATGATAGACGGACTTGTTGAACAGTGCGAAAAGGAATTAGGTGAAAAAGCGGTTGTTGTTGCAACAGGCGGTTATTCAGGCTTAATCGCAAATTATATGAAACGTCCTTTTGATTTTATCAACCCGACATTGACGCTTGAAGGCTTGAGGCATTTATACCAGATTAACAGGTTAAATATTGTAAGTGAACTGCAAAAAGTTTCCCATTAAGTTTTCGTTCCAAACCTGAACATCATCAGGTACGGAAAGAACAACAGGGGTAAAGTTCCAAATGTATTTAATGTTGGCTTTTACAAGAAAATCTGCAGTACTTTGTGCAAATTTCCCGGGAACTGTTAAAATCGCAATATCAACCTCTTCATTTTTTGAGGCCTGAGGAAGTTGTGAAACTTCTTGAATTTTCATTTTATTAACTATTTTCCCTATTTTTTTAGGGTCGTTATCAAATAATGCAAGTATATTCAGCCCGTAATCAGTAAAATTCCCGTAATTGGCAATTGCAGAGCCTAAATTCCCTGCTCCTATAATAAATGCTTTTTTGTTCTTTTTAAAGCCTAAAGTCTTTTCAATGGAACTTTTGAGTTCTTTTACAATGTATCCTACCCTGCTTTTTCCGGAGTTGTTCAATAAATTAATATCTTTTCTCACCTGAGAATCGTCAATATGCAAAAGCTGTGCAATCTGTTTGCTTGAAATAACTTCAATATTTTTGCTTATATAATCTGAAAGTATGCAATGATAAAGGGTAAGTCTGTTTATAACTTTTTCTGAAATTTTGTTATCCATAATATGATTATAGCATAAAATATGTTATGAGAAGTCGGGGACTATGCGTCCCCAACCCCGCACTTAATTTTTTTCTTTTTGAGCGACGCAAAAAGAAAGAAATTAAGCAAAGAAAGAAAAACGCGCGATTGTTTGATTACTGCTAAACTCAACTTGAAGCAGACAAACTCGCTGACGCTCAAACAATGTCTGCTCCGTTACAATTTCGTTAAGCAGTAATCATAAAAAATAAATTCGACCTTTAATGGAGCGAATAATTAATGTTAGCGAAACAGCAACAAAACGAGTGCTGTTTGAGAGGTAATGAGATTGCGAATCAAGTCCGCAATGACAAAAATTTAGCGAGTTCAGTCGTTTTTGGTTGAGCGTTACAATTAATTAATGAGCGAAATGTCAGTCGAGAGTTTCTTTGCGGGACTTTCTGCTTGGTTGTCCGCATTAAACGGGTCTGCAACAGCACTGCTTTTGCAGTGCCGTTTCGCCCTCTGCGGACAATCCGCTTGTCGGTACAAGAAAGTACCAACAAGGTATCTTTAGTAGATTGTTTTTCTTCCAATAACATATTTACGTAATAAAGAAAAATGACGGGGTTGCGATTCAAACCCGTCAAGCTTATGAATTATATATGTATTGTTAGTTTCGCTCCCTATATCTTCCGTATATATATTATATACCACAAAACTAATTCTTTTTAACTATATGTAAAGAAATGTTTCTAATTCTTTAGAATTAGTTAGAACTATTGCGCATTCTTTGGAATTAGTTAAAATTGCTGCTTAGTTATTTTTGCGTTTCTCTTCTTCGCGTATAAATTTAGCAAGTTCTTCAAGATGTTTATCTTCTATTGCTTCAATAAGCTCTGCCACAGATTTTATTTTATTAAGCGCAAATCCTGTTTCGGCTAAAAGAACACAGTCGTTACAGAGTCTGTAACCGTCATATTCTATAGAACCTGCAAGACATTTATTCTCTCCGCAACAGTCGCAGTCAAAATATTCATCTATAATATCAGGGTTGTCCTCAATATCGTCAAGGCGCATTTGTTCGACTACCTGTGCCATTTCTTCGGCTATTTCTTTTTCTGGTTTCATTTAATTATATTCCTCATTTTTGATACTGCTTCGGGCAAACCTGTGAATACTGCACGTGAAATTATGCTGTGTCCGATATTTAGTTCGTGAAGCCCTTCAATTTCAAGCATTCTGTGGACATTTTCGTAATTTAATCCGTGTCCTGCATTAACTTTTAACCCTAAGCTTTGTGCTAATTCCGCAGATTTTTTAAGTTTCTGGAATTCCTGTTCTTCTTCGGGGTAACCGAAACATTCAGAATATGTTCCTGTGTGCATTTCAATAAATTGTGCCCCTGTTTTTGCAGATGCTTTGACCTGTTCTTCATCGGGATCAATAAAAAGGCTTACTATTATTCCTGCATCAAGAAGCGGTTTTATAAATTCAGTTACTTTTTCAAGCTGTCCTGCAACATCTAACCCGCCTTCTGTTGTTATTTCCTGCCGCTTTTCAGGTACAAGGCAGATAGAATAAGGTTTTATATCCAGTGCAATTTTTTGGATATCATTTGCCATTGCCATTTCAAGATTTAAACGTGTTTTAAGCTGATGGATAAGAGAGTAAACATCTTCATCCTTGATGTGTCTTCTGTCTTCTCTCAGGTGGGTCGTAATTGATGAAGCACCGTTTTCTTCCGCAATTTCGGCAGCTTTTTCGACGCTTGGCTCAACTCCGCCCCTGGCATTTCTCAATGTCGCTATATGATCTATATTTACACCTAATAACATTTTTACCTCTTTTCTTTAGTTAGTTTTAAAAGAGCGGTATATGAAGGTAAAATAGTTGTTTTACCGTTCATTGTCGCTTTATCTATTGCTTTTTTTATATTTGGTTCAACAATAATTTTTTCCTGTGGAATTCCTGCATATTTTAATCTTGTTGCCATGTCGTTTGCACGGGTTCCAGATGTAATGACAAGTTTTTCCGCGTTTTTAAGCTGTTCAAAATCGCTGTCCCAAAGCCAGGAAATGTCCCGTCCGTCTGCATAATTATCATTAATTGCAATTACAATATTTGATTTTAAATCGACAGTTTTTAAAACTTCGCTTGCGCCTGTAGGGTTTTTAATAAGCTGTATAACGGACGAATTTCCGTTAATCAGACATTTTTCCGTTCTGCCGAAAATTGCATGATAGCTGTCCAGAGCTTTTTGGATTTCCTGTTGATTAAAACTGCATTCAAAACCGAATGAGATTGCCGCAAGAGCATTGTAAGCATTATATAATCCTGCAAGACCTACTTTAAATTCCAAAGAAATTCCTCTGTTTTGGACATTAATAATTGAGTAATCGTCATAAACAATTACATCTGCCGGGTAGGTACATTGTGGGCGTTTGTAACCGCATTTTGAACAATAATAGTGTCCCTGCTGTGCAAAAAATTGTTTTGAATACTTAAGTTCCTCTCCGCAGGAACAGTTAAATACTTCTGAAGGAGCATTTGATTTATGTTCGTAAGTACATTTATATTCCACATTTTCAAATCCGTAATAAACAGCATATTTGGTTCTGTTAAATGTTGCCACAATTGGATCGTCGGCATTCAAAACCAGTTTTAAATCCGGATTTTTGTCGATTGCATTTTTTATGAAACCCGCTGTTGTATTTAATTCTCCGTATCTGTCGAGCTGATCGCGGAAAAGATTTGTTACAACAAGATAATCGGAGCGCATATAGTCATAAAGCTTTGAAAGATAAGCTTCATCAGATTCAATAACAGCATAATCAAATCTTCTGAGCGGCCTTATGCACAGTGCAAAAACATTTGCAACTCCTGTTAACATATTTGCCCCTTTCAGATTGTGAATAACATCCTGATGAGCAGTTTCAAGAATATGCGCAATAAGACCCGATGTTGTGGATTTCCCGTTTGTGCCTGTTATTGTAACAATTCGTTTTTTTATATATTTTGAGCAGTATTTAAGAAAGTCGGGACAGATTTTTAAAACCAGCATTCCCACAAATGAGGTACCTGAAGATTTGTTTAACAACTTTATCCCGAGATATGCACATCTTGCTATTATTAATGACAGGTAAAACTTAAGTCTGTTTATCATAAATAGTCCTTTAGACGTATTCTATTTTTTTCTTTGTTATTTTATCCTATATTAATATAATACAAAAGTAAGAATAAGAGAAATGTATTTATTTATTGCAATAATTTTTATAGCTGAATTAATCATTGCAGTTACAGTGATTAATTTTATAACAAAACTGGACAAGAAGGTAAATGACCTTAATTGTTGTGTTGAGGCATTCAATCCGCTGGCAGAAGTTTGTTTGCAGTACGGAAGATGTCTGGCAACTTCTTTCAGATTGAATTTTGATAAGTTTATAAATTTTGTGTGCCACAAGAAAAAGCAGATTTTTAATAAACTTTTAATAGTAATTGCAATTTATTTGATTCTTTTTCTATTTAGATCAAAGTCAAAAAAATATTCAAATGCTTACCGTATAGCAGGCGTAATTCAAGATATAGCGGGCAATTTCATTATTTAGCTTGTAATCTTAACAAAAATATGATAAAATAATAAATGAAAGACGAGGTTATGTTATGAGTAAAAACAAATCATTAATGTTTGGAATGGGCTTGCTTGCAGGTGTAATCGGCGGTTTAGTTGCCGGTGTATTATACGCTCCGCAGTCTGGCGAGGAATCAAGACGCCAGATTAAAGAGGCTGCCTGCGAATTGTATGAAAAAAATTCTCCGGCAATTAAAGAAGCAAAAAAACAAGCTCTTGAAAATATAGATTTGATGAAATATAAGCTTGAAAGGCAATTGAGAAAATTTAATAATATGATAAAATCAAAGAAACTTCTGAAGGCGAAAGAGCTTGAAGAAATGGATGATGAATACACTGAATACAATTAAGTAAAGGAAATTTATAAATGGAGATGTCACAAATTGCGTTAAATCAAGGGTTAACTTTTTTGACATGGGCAACCGGAATAATTTTGATTGTGGTTGCGGGATTTCTTGTAAAACTCTTGATAGACTTGTCAAAACTGGCAAAAAATTTAAATGAAACATCAATAATTGTTAATACGGAATTAAAACCGACATTGCAGGAATTAAATAAAACTTTAAGCTCTATAAATGATATAGTAAAAAGTACAGATAAAGGTGTCGGAGATTTTAAAACTGCCGTAGGAAAAATTATTGACAAGACAAAAGCAGTGTCAGGAAGCTTAATAGGCGGGTTATTCAACGGTTTTATGGCAGCTTATAAATTATTCAAAAAATAGCCGTTTATGGTGATTAATATTTAATAAGTTAAAGTTACAATGATAACGAAAAACAGTAAAGGAGTCATTATGTCAGCAACTAAATTTTTAGCGGGTTTTATAGTCGGCGGTGCAATCGGGGCTGTTGCGGGTGTTCTTCTTGCTCCAAAATCGGGCGAAGAAACACGTGCGATGATTGCAGACAGCGCAAAAGATGCAATGAAAAGAGCCGATGAAACCGTAAAACAAATTCAATCAAAAGCGGATGATGTTGTTTCTGATATGCAGAAAAAAGGCGATGAAATTAAAGAAAAACTTCAAAACCTTATCAACCAGCAGAAAGAAGCGAAACAGGAAGCTTAATTGAAGAACTTATTATTTAATTAAAACGGACAGGAGGTATTTAACTTCTGTCTGTTTTTGTAACAATATATACATATTAAGATAACTTTCTTTTTCAAAAGGGCATAGTATAAAATATCAGGGGAGCGGAAATCTATGCAGTCAGACTATGAGCAAATTGTAGTATCTAAATATGTGGCAAGCGACAAATATTATTATATTAAAAGAGTTTATAACAAAGAAAATGAACTTTCTATGATACAGGTCTTAAACAATCGGGGCAGAATATCTAAATGTCTTTTTTATGATGAAAATAAAAGACTTTCAAATGTGAGTTTATATAATACTTCAAGCGGAAAAGAAATAAAAAATGTTACCTATAAAGCTGATGGAAAAACTGTTTCATCAATAAGAGAATATGATAGTGAAACTGGTATTCCGATAAAAGTTATATTTTATAAACCGGATGGAAAGGACGTTTCTTCTATTATTGAGTATGATGAAACTGGTATTGAAGCCAAATTTATGCTTTATTGTGATGACGGAAAAGTCATTTCATCTGCGATTTAGTTATTCTTTTTTTATAGCATCTTCAAGTGCTTTTTCAAGAACTGTTATTTTGTTTTCAAGAACAGCTATTTTTGATTCGCTTGTACTGTTTGATATAGAACCCTTTTCAAGTTCACGTTTGTAAGCTTTATATTTTTCTTTCAAGGACGTATAAAGCGGAGCGAAGAAGCATATGGCGGAAATTTGTCCGAGCAAAAATACAGTAAGTGTATAAACTGACATATTTAACGTAATTGATTTTGGTGTAATATGGAGTATCTGCGCAATTTTGCTGCTCAAAAGAGTTATTCCCGCGGTATCTTGATAGTTCATTAACAAAAGTCCGCATAAAATTAGTATTGAAATTATTGATATTATTTTCATTATTCAGCTCCTCAAATATTTTAAAACCTTTTTAAGTTTTTCATCAGGTTCAATTTCTAATTCTATTATTTCATCATCAAAGGGTTTTGTAAACCTCAGATAATATGATTGCAAAACCTGTTCCTGAGTTTTTACTTTGCTTTGTCCTGCCCCGTATAAAGTGTCATTAAATACCGGATGTTTTTTATACGCAAGATGTACACGTATCTGGTGTGTTCGGCCCGTGATAAGCGTAAGTTCAACATACGCGGCATCTTTAAATCGTTCGAGGACTTTTACGATTGTTTTGCTTTCTTTCCCGTCATCTCTAACCATCATTTTATGCGGCTGGTCAGGGTTTCTCCCGATTGGCAGGTCTATAATATCATTATCCGCCTCATAATTCCCTTTAACAACTGCGCGGTATTTTTTTGTTAATGTATGATTTTTTATTTGATCGGCAAGAAATTCGTGGGCTTTGTTGTTTTTTGCTATCATTAAAAGTCCTGAGGTATTCCTGTCCAGTCTGTGCAGAATTCCGCGTCTGAATTCTCCGTTAATATCTGATAAATTATCTCCGTATTTATATAAAAGTGCATTAACAAGCGTATTTGCTCTTTCTGAAACTGTGGGGTGAGTAAGCATACCCGAAGGTTTGTTCACGACAAGCATATTTTCATCTTCATATACTATATCGAGCGGAATATTTTGTGGTTTTATTGATAAATTTTCTTTTTCAGGTGCTTCAAATTCTATTTTATCTCTTTCTTTTAATGAATAAGACGGTTTTTTCTCCTGTCTGTTTACTTTTACCACTCCTGATTTTATATAATTTTGAATTTTTGAACGCGATAAGTCAGGTATTATTTCAGATAAGAAAGTGTCTAGTCTTTTATTTTCATCATTTTCGTCAATATAAAATATCATAATTTGTCCAACAATCTTGAATTGACCTTTGTGTTTCAGGAACTCCGGTTATTTTGTCTTTTTTATAAGTATCAAAATTATCAATGCAATAACACCGATATTTATAAATATATCCGAAATATTAAAAACAGGAAAATTTATAAAATTAAGCTGAAAAAAATCCCTTACATATCCATACACAATTCTTTCGTGCAGATTTCCGGCAATTCCGGCAGATAAAAGCGAAATGAAAAATATTGCTTTTAAAGAAATTGTTTTTATATGTTTAATGACATGCAGAGCAAGTAAAACAAGCGCTATCATTGATAAAATTATCAAAAGTTCTCTTGAATCCTGCAGAATGCTGAATGCTGCTCCTGTATTTTTTATATAATTAAGCGAAAATACAGGATTTGATAATCTGTACCCGTTTGTCAGCTGTTCAACCATCATATTGGATAGGTAGAAATCCGTAAAAATAAAAAATATATAACATACTGCAAAATATATTAATTTACTTGCTTTCTCCATTACCTTTATCCTTAACGGCTTTCTCGTCATTAAATTTTATATAGTTATTTTCGGGGATTACATTTACTCTTGTCATTATAAATGCGAGTCCGCCCATATAAACTCTTATTTTATCTTCCGAATAGTTTTCAGCTCTTGTAAGTCCTACTGATGCAACAGCATATTCATTTACATTAAGTTGATTTGAAGTAAAGTAACGTTCAAGAATATTATCATCCGGCAGCTTTCTGAAAGCTTCATCAGTTTTTGTCTGCGGGTAAACAATATTTTCTTTATTAATTGAAGCAACAATAACAGTATCTTTCGGGGTATCAACTTTTAAAGTTGCTGTATATGATTTCCCTGCACCTGTTTGGTTTGGGGCGCTCAATTCCATATTTACATATCTTGCATCACCGTATTTTAAGGAAGATGTTTCTTCAAGGATTTTTTCGGAACTGATTAACCATTTTTGTCCCTGTTTCTCCAGATAATATATACATTTTGATGTAGAATACAGTTCCCCTATTGCGGTAAATTCTCCGATATTTTCCTGAGATGTCGCAACAGCGGACTCTTCAACAAGAACAGCCGCATAGTTTCCACTGAATTCAATATTTTTAATATCTGTATAATAGACAATATCAGGATAAATTTTCCATGTTTCTTCAATGAGTTTGAAATAAGTATCTCTTGTAAAACCGTCAGAGTTTACAAAATCAGGAGAATAAAGAGATTTTAACCCTTCCAGATTATATTTATTTGTATAAATTATCTGCTGGTTAATAACATTTTTAACAGCATTAAGAGTTGATTTATTGATTCTGTTTTGTTCAATTCTTGCTTTTTGTGCAGATAAAATCCCTGCTTCGCATGCAAGCGGAGTAATTCCGGATAGTAATAAAGCTACAAATAATAAAACGGATAACTTTTTCATAATCTTATTATACATAAAAACTTTTTTTTGTGCTAATATTTTTAAAGTAGATTAGGAGAGATAAAAGAATGAAAGATGCTTATTTTCCTCAGGAAATAGAAAAAAAATGGCAGAAAATATGGGAAGAAAAAGATGTTTTTAAAACCCCCGACAATAGCGATAAACCTAAATATTATGCATTATCAATGTTTCCTTACCCGTCCGGTAAACTTCACATGGGTCATGTCAGAAATTATACAATAACAGATGTAATAGCCCGTTTTAAAAAGATGAACGGTTATAATGTCCTTCATCCGATGGGCTGGGACAGCTTCGGTCTCCCAGCTGAAAATGCCGCAATGAAACATGGAGCAAATCCCGAAACCTGGACTGATGAAAATATTGCATATATGACAAAACAATTAAAAATGCTCGGGCTTTCTTATGATTGGGACAGAGAAGTCACAACCTGCAAACCTGATTACTACAAATGGACTCAGTGGCTTTTCCTTCAGTTGTATAAAAAAGGTCTTGCTTATAAAAAAGAAGCTGCCGTAAACTGGTGCGAAGAATGCGGAACAGTTCTTGCAAACGAGCAGGTCATAGACGGCAAATGCTGGAGATGTGACCATGTTGTTGAGAAAAAATATCTTTCCCAGTGGTTCTTAAAAATTACTGATTATGCTGAAGTTTTGCTTGAAGATTTAGACAAACTTACAGGCTGGGGAGATAACGTTAAAACCATGCAGGCAAACTGGATAGGAAAATCTCAAGGTGCAATTTTGAAATTCAAAGTTGTTGAAAATGGTTTGGAAGTTCCTGTTTATACAACAAGACCTGATACTGTTCACGGTATAACTTATCTTGTTGTTGCTCCCGAATACAAAGACATTGAAAAATTAACAACTCCGGAAAATAAAGAAGCCGTTGAGGCTTACCGAGCAAATGCACGTAAAATGACTGAGATTGAAAGACTATCTAATGACAGGGTTAAAACAGGTGTTCCTCTTGGAACTCATTGTATAAATCCGTTTACTGGAGAAAAATTTCCGCTCTGGACTGCGGATTACGCGCTTGTCGAGTATGGTACAGGCGCTGTTATGGCTGTACCTGCCCATGATACAAGAGACTTTGATTTCGCCAAGAAATATAACCTGCCAATTAAGGTGGTAATTATTCCTGACACCACAAAAGATGATAATGGCTTGCCTTACTGCCCTACTGCCTTCTTGCCTTCTTTAACAGAAGCCTATACAGAACCCGGTGTTCTTGTTAATTCTAACGAATTTGACGGAATGAATAACGAAGATGCTAAAAAGGCTATTACTCAAAAGGCAGTTGACGGCGGTTTCGGTGAATTCAAAACTCAATACAGATTAAGAGATTGGCTCGTGTCAAGACAGAGATACTGGGGCGCCCCTATTCCTGTTGTTTATTGCGACAAGTGCGGAATTCAGCCTGTACCTGAAGATCAATTACCGGTATTACTTCCGAAAGATGTTGATTTCAGTGTTGTCGGGAAATCTCCGATAACCACATCAAAGACATTTATAAATACAACATGTCCTTGCTGCGGAGGCCCTGCAAGACGTGAAACAGATACAATGGATACATTTGTATGTTCTAGCTGGTATTACCTTCGTTATTCGGATGCAAAAAATGATAAAATGCCGTTTTCAAAAGACAAGGTAAATAAATGGCTGCCGGTTGATCAATATGTGGGCGGTATTGAGCACGCAATTTTGCACCTTCTTTACTCAAGATTTTTTACAAAAGCTTTAAGAGATTTAGGGCTTCTTGACTTTGATGAACCGTTTAAAAATCTTTTAACTCAGGGTATGGTATTGAAGGATGGTTCAAAAATGTCAAAATCAAAAGGTAATACGGTTGACCCTGATGAGATATTTGAAAATTACGGAGCTGATACAGCAAGGTTATTTATACTTTCTGATTCGCCTCCGGCACGTGATTTTGACTGGTCAGATGCAGGTGTTGAGGGCTGTTACAAATTCCTGAACAGGGTTTGGAGATTAATTTCATCAAATGCTGATGATATATCTTTGGCCTATACATTGCCTTCAGTTTTGAAAAAAGAAAATGACGATATGGTTCGTCTTGTTCATATTGCAATTAAGGGAATTACAAATGATATTTCAAATGATTTCCAGTTTAATACTGTAATTTCTAAATACAGAGAACTTGTTAATGCAATATATGACTGGAGAGGTAAAAAAACTCAATTGGATGAAGAAGATAAAGCAGTTTTGAGTTTTGCGATTGTTTCTTTAATTAAACTTATGTCGCCTGTTGCAGTTCATTTGACAGAAGAGGTCTGGCATGAACTTGGCGGCGAGGGTTCAATCCACGATGTTGACTGGCCTGAATGGGATGAAAATCTCGCTAAAGCAAGTTCAATTACTTTAGTTGTTCAAGTTAACGGAAAGGTAAAAGACAAAATTGAAGCTGATGAAGCTTTGTCGGAAGATGAACTGAAGGCTCTTGCTTTGTCCAGTGAAAAAATAAAAGAACTGACAGAAGGAAAAACTATTGTCAAAACTATTGTTGTTCCGAAAAAGTTAGTTAATATTGTGGTTAAATAAATTTATTAATAAATTTTTTAATTTTTTGAAAAACCCTGATGACTTTCGGGGCTTTTCTTTTATTGGCAAATACATAAAAAGGTTGTCAGCATGTTCAATATCGAGATTTTGTCCGTTAGCAATGCACTCATCCATTATTTGATTTAATTTTTTATCTACTGATGTAAATCCGTTTTTTCTGTAAAATATATGACTCGGGTGCAGTCTGTCATACAGGCGGCTGGCAAGTGCAAAAACACGTCCGTCACAGCCGCTTTGTTTGCTTTCATACTTCGCAAATTCTATAAACTTTGAACCATATCCCATTCTGCGTTCTTCCATAATAAGTCTTACTATTTCAAGTGCATTGCAATTTTTTTTGTCAGGATAAATATATGTGCAATCCATTTTTTTTCTGGCTTGTGTAATCATTTCCCCGACATAGTGTCCTGTTTTTGTATCTGCCATTTTGTGTACATTTACAATACGGCTTTTGCCTGTTGTTAAATCAGTAGCTGTGGCTTTAGTAGTATAAATTAATACTTGAGGAATTTTTTGTATCGGTTTTCTGTTGAGTATAGAATGGTAACAATTTGGGTTAATTTTCATCACAAAAGCTTAAAAACATATAAACAAATTTTTTGCTAGAAATTTAATATATATTAATATTTACAAATAGTAAAAAACAGCCCTATTAAACTTTTATGTATTATAATAGAATATGTAAAAACAGAGTATAGGGATAGAAACTTGGAAAAACATAAATATTATTTCATCGCAATAGGCGGTGTAGGGATGAGCGGGCTTGCAAAGTATTTGTTGGAAAACGGATGCGAAGTATCCGGTTCTGATATAGCGGACAGTAAATATATTCAGAAATTAAGAGATTTAGGCGCAAAAGTTTATATAGGACAAAAAAAGGAAAATGTGCCTTCGGATTCTATAATTGTTGCAAGTACGGCAATAAGAGAAAATAATCCTGAAATGATAAGGGCACGTGAGCTTGGATTAACGGTTTATCACAGATCTGATATACTTGCGGAAATTTCCGGATGGGGTAAATTTTTCTTGGGATATTCCGGAACACACGGAAAAACAACAACAAGCGGGCTTTCTTCTTATGTTCTTGAAAAGGCGGGATTAAAACCTTCTTATGTGGTTGGAGGTATTATCCCTTCTCTTGAAACTAATGCGCATTCTCAAGACGGTAAACATTTTGTTGCGGAACTTGATGAGAGTGACGGTACTATTGTTAAGTATTGCCCGAATATTTGCGTAATAAATAATCTTGAACCGGATCATCTTGATTTTTATAAAGACGGATTGAAATCAATTCTTTCCACATTTGAAAAATTTATTTCAAAAATGCCTGAAAACTCGTTAGTGCTTGTTAATGCTGACTGCGAAGCAACTATGAGCCTTCACGGACATAAAACTATGACATTTGCACTTAACAATGATGCGGATTATAAGGCGGTAAATATTACCTTTAA
This sequence comes from Candidatus Gastranaerophilales bacterium, assembly GCA_944324015.1. Taxonomy (GTDB): domain Bacteria; phylum Cyanobacteriota; class Vampirovibrionia; order Gastranaerophilales; family Gastranaerophilaceae; genus Stercorousia. The sequence continues at coordinate 7,064 of CALUUR010000021.1, read as the reverse complement.
GCCTGATTGTACAACTTTTGATGTTTATTATAAAGGTGAATTCTTGACTGACCTTACAATAATTCTAAGAGGCAGACATAATGTCTATAATGCTTTATCTGTTCTTGCAAGTTTGCATCAGGCAGGGGTAAATATCAGTGATATCAAACCGCATTTTGCAACGTTTTCCGGCATGGGAAGAAGATTTCAAAAAGTCGGAGAGTTTGACGGTATCGCAATATATGATGATTATGCTCATCATCCGACCGAGATTAAGGCAACTCTTTCATCTGCTGAAGGAATGGACGGTAAACACATTATTGCTGTTTTTCAACCTCACAGATATACAAGATTGAAAAATTTATGGAATGAATTTTTAACTGCTTTTGATAAAGTTGATAAAGTTATTGTTACTGATGTCTATGCAGCGTCTGAGGATGAAATTGAAGGAATAAATTCCAAAAATTTTGTAGAAGAACTTTCCAAAAATGTTAATTGTGAATATATTTCAGGCAGCATAAAAGATGTTGCTAAAAAGTTATATCCGGAACTTAAAAAAGATGATGTTGTAATAGGACTCGGCGCGGGAACAATTACAAATTTGTGCAAAGAGCTTTTAGCATTGAACAAAGAAGGTGTCGGAATTGGATTATAGAGAAAATTTTGATGTAAAAAAATTGACTTCTTTTAAAATCGGTGGGGAAATTTCAAGAGTATATTTCCCTGAAAATGTTGAAGAATTTGTTCAGGCAATAGAAAAGGAACCGGATGCTTATGTTGCGGGCAATTTATCTAATGTGCTTGTTTCATCTGACGGTTATGACGGAGCTCTTATATTAACCAAGAAAATGGATAATATAACTTTCAACGGCACAAAAGTAACAGCAGGCGCCGGAGTGAGGGGTACAAAATTATCCAAACTTGCTTTAGAAAATCATTTGAGCGGGCTTGAGTTTATGGTAGCATTCCCCGGCTCTGTGGGCGGCGAGGTATTTATGAATGCCGGTGCTCACGGACAAATGATTGCTGATGTTTTAAAAATCGCAAAAATTTATTGTCCTGAAAAAGGAGTTATAACTTTACGCAATGAGGAAATGGAATTCAGCTACAGAACTTCAATATGCCAGAGAAAGCCTTATTCCGTTCTGGAAGCAGAATTTGAACTTAAAGAAAAATCTCCTGATGAAATTCAGACCAAAATGGATGAAAATTTATCTTTCAGACAGAACAGGCAGCCGTCGTTAACTTTGCCAAACTGCGGAAGTACATTTAGAAATCCTGATGGAAATTCTGCAGGCAGGCTTCTGGATGAAGCGGGAATGAAGGGTTTTGTATCAGGCGGTGTGCATGTCTGGGAAAATCATGCAAACTTTATTATTAATGATGGCGATGGTACTTCTCTGGATGTTTTAAATACTATGTATGAAATGTACCGGAGAGTGAAAGAAAAATTCGGTATTGAATTAAAGCCCGAGGTAAGGTTCCTTGGCGGAAAAAATGAAAAAGAGGTTGAATTATGCAAAATATTGTATCAAAAATAGATAAAAATGCGAAAATTGCCGTATTATGCGGGGGGATGTCTTCAGAAGCAGAGGTTTCAATGCGTTCAGGCAAAGGATGTTTTGAAGCTCTTCAAAGACTCGGGTTTAAAAATGCGGAAATTGTTGTTGTTGATAAAGATATAGCGTTGAAACTAAAAGACGGTAAATATGACTGTGCTTTTAATGCTTTACATGGTAAATACGGTGAGGACGGATGCATACAGGGGTTGCTGGAAATTCTGCAAATCCCTTATACAGGATGCGGGGTTATGTCAAGTTCTTTGTGTATGAATAAAGAATTTACAAAACGAATTTTATCTACAAATCCAGATATTCCGATGGCTAAATCAGCTTTTGTCAGAAAAGGTGATGCTCTTTTTGAAAAAACTAAAGAACTGACTTATCCCTTGTTTGTAAAACCTGTTTGCGAGGGTTCAAGCTTCGGGATGACAAAAGTTGATAAAAAAGAGGATTTGAAATCTGCTTATGAGGTTGCCGTAAAATATAATGATGATGTTTTAATTGAAGAATTTATCGACGGTTTTTTTGTGACGGTCGGTGTGCTTGAATGCAACGGCGAACCATTCAGCACGGAGATTCTTGAAATCAGGCCTAAAACAGAATGGTATGATTATGAGGCAAAATATACAAAAGGTATGTCTGACTTTATATGTCCTGCAAATTTGTCTGATAAAGTTACCAAACATGTTAAAGACGTTTCTGTAAAAGCATTTGAAACAGCGGGCTGCAGGGGGCTTGCAAGAATTGATTTTATGATGAAGGATGATATCCCTTACCTCCTTGAAATAAATACAATTCCCGGGATGACCGTAATAAGTGATCTTCCTGCTCAGGCTGCGGCTATGAATATAAGTTATGATGAATTGGTCCTTTTGATATTAAACAGTGCCGGATTGAATAAATAATGGATGAAGAAATAACAGAAATATCTATAGAAGATGAATATACACAAGTTTCAGAGCCTGATGACGTTAATCAGCCTCCTATTGATGACGGAAAACATCTTGTCAAGAAAAAACGCAGAGAACGTCTGGTTAGAAAGGGACGTATAAGGCAGGAACGTTTTCGGGCATTTATGCGTTTTTTCTTTTCTATATTTTTTATTTTTGCACTTGTTTATACTTTAAAATGCGGCGGCTGGTATCTGGATAAAAATTCATTTAATCGTGTAGGCAGCAATTCTGTTGAAATAATAAACAATAATATTGTGCCTTCTCATAAGATTCTTGCCTTGTTGAAGAACAGTGATGTTCCTAATGTTCCTATATATATGGCAAGAACAGATGCAATTAAAAAAGAAATAATGAAACTTACGCCTGTGGAAAATGTTTATATAAGACGTTATGCATTTCCGGCAAGGATACAGATTATTATACGTGAAAGAATCCCTGCAATTACTATTTCTCCGGATGTAAAAGTGCCGCCCGTTGCTTTTTTCACAACTGACGGAAAGCTTATCGGACGGGAATTCCTTCCGTTAAAACCTGTTTATAAAACAATTCTTGTTTTGTCATACGGTAATAAAGGTGATGATTACAGAAAATGGAATTTGGATAAAATAAAACAAATTGAAAAAATTGCATTATATGTTGAAACTTATTCAAAAGAACCTGTTGAATATATAGATTTCAGAAATCCGAATGATATTTATGTGAAAATTAAAACGGTAAATATAAGACTCGGAAGGTTAGATGAAAATGTTTATAAAAGAATAGAAAGAATTCCTTCAATTTTACCTCAAGTAAAACTTGTAGACTCAAAAGTTAAATATCTTGATTTAAGCTGGGAAAAGGTTAATTATTTAAAATTACAATAGTAGGAGTAGAGTTATGAAAATAGTATTAGCGCAGACAAGATTAAAAACTGCAGATTTTAATTATAACTTTAAAAGTATTAAAGATAAAATAAACGATGATTGTGATCTGATTGTTTTTCCGTGTGCGGATATCGAAGATATGGGCGGTAAAGATTTAATATTGGATGAAGATTGCAGGAAAGCACAGATTAAATTTTATGATGATACAGCAAGCTTACAATCTAAACCTGCTTTGTTAATCGGGGACATTTTGGTTAGAAACGGCGAAGTCGAAGTTTCAAATGACGGTTATTTTGAAATTTGCGGGAAAAAGGTTTTTGTTTCTGATACTTACATTGAAGATGTTGAATGTGATTTGTATGTTTTAGCAAAAAACAGATACTTTGCAATGAATACTTATAAAGATTTTGTTGAAAGTATAGAACCTGACTGTGATTTTATATATGTTAATGCTGTCGGAATGGCCGATGAAAATATTTATGCCGGCGGAAGTTTTGTAAAAAACAGTAAAAAAGAATTAGTTCTTCAAGCTCCTGTTTGTGAGGAATGTGTTTCAGGTGTAGATTTTCATAAATCTGTAGATTTCAATGATGAACCTATGGAAGAACAAGTTTTAAAGGTTACAACTTTTGCTTTACGTGAGTATTGTGAAAATACAGGGTTTAAAAAGGTTGTTCTCGGGCTGTCAGGGGGTATTGACAGTGCATTGACAGCTGCTCTTGCAGTTAAGGCACTGGGTGCAGAAAATGTTCTCGGAATTTTGATGCCGAGTATGTTTTCTTCGGAAGGCAGTATAACAGACAGCTTAAAACTTGCTGAAAATTTAGGAATTAATACAATAAAAGAACCTATAACTCCTTTGTTTGACGCATTTATGAAGGATAGAGAAAGACTACACGACCTTGCGGAAGAAAATTTACAGGCGCGTTTAAGGGCATTGATTTTGATGTTTTATTCAAACAGAGAAAACAGGCTTCTTCTCTCTACTGGAAATAAATCTGAAAGTGCCATGGGTTTTGGAACACTTTACGGAGATCTCGCGGGCGGATTGAATTTGATTTGCGACTTAACAAAGACAAATGTTTATAAACTTTCAAATTATTTGAACAGGGATAAAGAAATAATTCCTCAGGCAATAATTGATAAAGCCCCTTCCGCAGAGCTTCATCCGGGTCAGAAAGATCAGGACAGACTCCCTGAATACGCGGTTCTTGACGATATTATAGAAATGTATATTGAGCAGAACAAATCCGTGGAAGAAATTTATGTAAAATATGATAAATCAATTGTTGATAAGACTATAAAAACAATTTACAGAATGCAGTTTAAACGTCATCAGGGATGTTTAGGTGTGAGATTAACCGAACGCTCTTTCTGTAACGGGGTGAATTTGCCTGTTGTCCAAAAGTTTATTTAAAGATTACATTTCTCCGGTAGTATAATCTTCATAGTAATATTTTTTGTATAAAAAATCAGGTTTTGTCAGTGCATAATATGTACATCCAATACCGGAATAATTATCATCCGGCAATTTTCGGCAATTGTAATTAAACGGATTTGAGCATGTGGTTCTTCCTCCGCATGGAGCAACTTTGTTTTCAGTTATTCTGAATGTAAATGTATCACGCCCCCAGGCATTAGGTTTTGTGAACGGCCCGTTCACATCAACCGTAATCATTCGTCCTGCATATGTATCATTATATCCGCCGATAGATATAAGTCTGCCGTCTTTTGTTAAGAACTGACTCAACCCGAAATAATAATTTCCGCAGCTTATTGACTTTCCTGAATAAGTTTCGTATTTAATTCCTTTTGATGTATAACATGTACAATTCTGGCAATCTACTGCCCCGGGGTAATATTTCATAAAAATATTTTTTGCTTCTGTATTATCAATTGAAGTTACAATATTAAATATATTATCGCCGTAGTCATTTAAAATACTGTTAGAAACATTTTGTATTTCTGCGTAGCTTTTTTTTAATTGTGTAAGTATCACTTTAGCCTTATATTTTTGGATTAAAACAGGTAAAGTCATTGCCGCTACAACTCCTATTATACCTAGTGTTATAAGGATTTCTGCCAGCGTAAAAGCTTTCTTGCACATCTAATATTATCCTCCTAATGTAATTATAAAATATTTACATCCTATTGATACGTATAATTTACAAAAATTTACGTTTAAACTGTACGTATGCATTATTGTTTTTATAAGCAATTAGGATTAAATATAAAAAAAAGACGGCAACAACGTGGACTTACACAGCAGCAGCTTGCTGATAAAGTTGGTATTGGTTTAAATTTTATGGGAAAAATTGAAGTCGCTTTTTCAAAACCTTCGCTTGATACTCTAATAGAGCTTGCATATGCTCTTGATACAACTGTTTCAGATTTGACTAAATTAAATTAAATTGGATATTGCAATTCATGAAAAATATTGTTATAATAAGTGTATATATGTTTACGAGGAATTAATGAATTTCACAGTATTAGTAGACAATAATGCGGGCTGTAATTTAAATATGATGGCTGAACCTGGCCTTTCTTTTTTACTGGAAAATGATTACCAGAAGATTCTTTTTGATTGCGGTTATAGTGACATATTTATTAAGAATGCCTATAAAATGGGACTTGATTTAACCGAGGTTACTGAAATTATTTTGTCTCACGGTCATAATGACCATACAGGCGGTCTAATACGTTTGGATATTTTGTATCGAAAGATGCTGGCTGCCGGAATAAGTCTGACAAACAAGAGTATATATGCTCATCCTGATGTTTTTGAGCCAAAGCTTGATGCCCGTAAAAATAACATAGGATTTCCGGGAAACGCATCTGATTTGTGTGATGTTTTTGACTTGGAATTATCAGTAGATCCTGTATGGTTGACCTCAAAACTGGTTTTTTTAGGAGAAATTCCTATAAAGTATAAAACTGATTACAGGTATAATGATGAAACAGCGGTTACTTATAAGGGTGCAGAGGGACTTGTTATACTCGCAGGCTGCTCGCATATCGGATTGCCTAATATTATAGAATATGCACAGAAGGTAGCAAAAGAAGAACGCATAAACACTCTTATCGGCGGTGTATTTTTAAGGGATAAGACTGAATATAAAGTTAGAGAGCTCGGTATATATTTAAGGTCTTTAAATATTAAGAATTTTTATCCGGGACATTGTTGTGACTTAAATTCAAAAGTTGTTTTATCGGAATACGTAAAAGTTAAAGAGGTTTATTCCGGTTTAAAACTTGTGTTTGATTAACATATTTAAATAAAGTGCTTGCAAATAAGGATTTTGCATAATATAATTATTATGCAGAAGTTTTATGGCTTTGGTATGCCAAAAGCTTCTTTAGTACACACACCGGCCGTTAGTATTTTAATGTATTATTGCTGCGGCTAAGAAAAGGAGGACAAAATGCCAAAAATGAAAACACACAAGTCTGCTGCAAAACGCTACAAAGTTTCTGCAACAGGCAAAATTATCAGAAGACAAGCCGGTATCGGCCACTTGCTTCAACACAAATCTGCTTCCAGAAAACGCAGAATTTTCAAAACTATTTCAATTTCTAAATCACATTTCAAATTGATTTCAAAAGAGTTACCTTACAGAAAGTATGCGAGATAGGAGGCAGTAAATGAGAGTAAAACGCGGAAATGTATTACGTAAAAGACATAAAAAAATATTAAAATTAGCTAAAGG
>CALUUR010000020.1 GCA_944324015.1 Candidatus Gastranaerophilales bacterium | reverse complement strand
TAATTTTATCAAAAACAATAAATTAAAGCAAATTTTAAATATTAACAAATGTAACAACATGCAAACATGCTGAAATCGGGTGAAATCGAACGTTTTTATATATTTAAGAGAAATAAGAGACGAGAGAGCCATGAGCGTAAATAACGTTTACAACAACAATAAACTACAAATGGTCAAACTGGGCATAGCACAACGCCAGAAAACAGCTGCTGCACAAACGCCTGTATATTTGACCAAAGAAGGCTCTATTTTTAATGCTCCGAATGCAAAATCAACAGCTAAAACAGGGGATGGAGCATCTATTACGGATCTCAATACACAGAAAAGCATAAGTGAGCTGAACAAGTCTGCGACAAACTCTACACAGGAGACTTCAGAAAGTTCCGGCACATCCTCTACGGAAAGTATAGCAACAATTGACAACGCATCTGACGGGAAAGCTGCCGCAAATTCTATGGAAACCGAATCCGATAATGTTAAACAGTTAACATCAGATACTCAGAAAGATAAGACAACTGTAGACAAATTCAGTTCAGATGCAGCTAAACTTGACAAACAAATATCAAAAGATGATAAAAAATATGAAAAACAACTGCAAAAACAAGAAAAACAATTAAAAGCTGATAACAAAAAACTTGAAAAAGTAATCAAAGAAAATGAAGAAGCACAAAAAGAAATTGAAGACGCTCAAAATGAATTGGATTCTTTACTTGCTTCAAATTCCTTTACCGTAGGCCAAAATGGCGAAAGCACTGGAAACAGCCAGAATTCTGAAAGAATTCAGGAATTAGCTACTATCATAAGTTCAAAAAGTCAGGTTACACAGGCCAACGGACGTGTAATTTACTCATTACAGAGAAGTTCTTCCAGAACTCTAAAACAGATGGGAGTAACTAACAAAGCATATATTAAAACCCAGAATGCAAATCAGAAAACAATTGAAGAAAATCAATCTACAACAGATAAAGTAATTCAAGTCGCAGGCACGATTGAACAGATTTCATCTCTGGTTTCACAGGGTGGGCAAGCATTAGGCTATGCAGGAAAAGGACTTGTTGCACTGGGCCAAGCAGCTTTTATCAGTGGACCGGCTGCAGCAGCATTAATCAGTACCGGAACAATAATGCAAAAAATCGGTAAAGTTGCAGAAATGGTCGGCAACTATGGACAAGCTGCCGCTAACGTAACAAAAACCGCAGCATACGCAGCAGACGGCAACCTTGCCGGCGCATTACAAAGTGCTGCCGCTGCAATTCAAACAGGTGCAGCAGCAGGGAAAGCAACTAAAGACCTGAAAACAGACTTTGCAAGTATTGATGATGCTGCTAATAAAGCAACTGAAAAAGCAGCAGCTAATCAGGCTGCTGCACAACAGGTTAAAGCGGCACAAGAAGCAGAAATTCAGAAAGTTGCAGATAAAAAAGGGGTTGGGGTTGACGACTTAAGCAGAAAAGAAATTAAACAGGCTAAATCAGATGCCCTTGGCGGTATGAGCTCTAAAGAAGCACGAAAAAATATAAGTGCTGATCTGCAAAACAAATTCGATCCAAAAAGTGAGAATCCGTTAAAATTAGAAGAAGGTGCAAAACGAAGAGATCAGATTAAAAACTTTAGAGCAAATAATTCAGATGCTGTTGATAATTCTTTTAAATCTGTTACAAAAGAATTTAAAAACCAACTCGGAGATAGAGATATATCAACACTTGGAAGAAAAGCAAGAAAACAACTCAGTGACAGTGTCGGCTCAAAATTCAGAAATATTGCATCTAATAAGGGCAAAAAATCAGCAGGAGATATCTGGCAGAAATTAAGTCAATATGGTTCATCTCTTCAAAGTGCAGCAGCATTGTTTGCGGACAACGGCTCTCAAACCGGTTATAATTCACCTGTATCATACTCTACCGGAAATTATCAACTTAGCGACGCTACACTGGAACGAATAAGAAAAATGAAGGCTCGTCAGGCTTCAATAAGCTCAATGTATATGTAATAAAAAAGCCGCTTAATGCGGCTTTTAGTTATTTCAAATATGATAAGTCATTTCCCCGGGCTCTGGCTGTAGCCTCTTCCTCAAGCATAATATTCATATAAAGAAGTTTATTTGCCGTTGCCTGATCAAGGTTTATAAATTCTGCCCCTGCGCGTCTGTCACTCGCTGATACAATTTTAACATCTGCAGATATATCAAGATTTCCGTATGATATCTGTACAGGAACTACATCACCGACTTTTAAATCATTATGGTGGGTTACTGCAATTCCGCCTCTTGAAATATCAAGCAGAGAATCTATCTGAGTATTTTTTGCAAGCTGCACCGGATTTCTGTTATCCTGAGCACTGAAACGCATATACTGGCGTTTATCTATAGAGTTAACATTATAATCTACAACTCGCTGTTTATATGTATATTTACCCATGTCACGATCTGTGAAAGGCGGGATTTCCGGGTCATCGTCCGAATCAGAATCCGAATCCATATCTATATCGGTATCGGTATCAGTGTCCGTATCATTATCAGTATCGGTATCATCATCGTTATCCGAATCACTGTCCGAATCGTTATCATTGTCATTATCCGTATCGGTGTCGGTATCAGTATCAATGTCTGTATCGGTATCAGTGTCGCTATCTGAGTCTGTATCCGTATCAGAATCGGTATCTATATCGGTATCTGTATCGATGTCCGTATCATTATCCGTATCGGTATCATCATCAGTATCCGAGTCGGTATCGTTATCGGTATCTGAATCATTGTCGGTATCCGTATCCGTATCAATATCGGTATCCGTATCAATGTCCGTATCGGTGTCTGTATCAGTGTCCGTATCCGTATCTGTATCTGAATCGGTATCTATATCGGTATCGGTATCAGTGTCCGTATCATTATCCGTATCCGTATCATCATCGTTATCGGTATCGTTATCCGTATCTGAATCATTGTCGGTATCGGTATCTGTATCAGTATCAATGTCCGTATCGGTATCTATATCGGTATCGGTGTCCGTATCAGTGTCGGTATCCGTATCTGTATCTGAATCTGTATCAATATCTGTATCCGTATCAGTGTCCGTATCATTATCCGTATCGGTATCATCATCAGTATCGGTATCGTTATCGGTATCTGAATCATTGTCGGTATCGGTATCTGTATCAGTATCAATGTCCGTATCTGTATCTATATCGGTATCTGTGTCTGTATCGGTGTCTGTATCCGTATCAGAATCCATATCAGTATCTACGATATCTTCCTCATCTTTTGGAACTACAAGGTTATCATCATCTTCCTCAGTACCCTGTTTTTCGCCATCATTACCGCCGTTAACTCCGTCATATCCCTCATCTGCTCCCTGAGAGCTGCCGCCATAGTAATAATTACGTTCTTCTTCATTTCGGCCTACAGCTGTTACATCATCAGAACGAACAGCTTTTGCTCTTATAGAAACCGTTCCGCCTTCAGAAGTCGTAATTTCACCGGTTCTGTCATCTTTTACAACAGTTGAAGGATTAAACTTATGACCTGTAGAATTTGCAGGATTTTCATTCGGGATTTCACCTCTGTTGTTGCCCATATTGAAATAATAACCACCGGCATACGCATTATCCGCAACTAAAGTCAAATCCTGTTCAGATGAAGGTCTGCCCTGTCCCAGACCGTCTATTATACCATTTTTAATTACAATAGTAGAATCCGCACGATTATCCCAGTCAGTACCCAAATCCAGTGATGTAACTTTGACTTTATCAGGATGTACATTTACATTCGGGCCATAATAATCCTGAGAATATGTTGGAACTTGTCCAAGATTTTCAATATATATGTTTTTGCCGCGTGTTGTTAAATTAATATCATTAGCTGCGGTTGTTTCTCTTATGTATGTATCTCCAGAAAATTCCGCATTTATATTGCCTTCACGGGAAATCAAACCGCCGATATTAGTATCTAATTTACTTCCATTTTCAGCATCCAGTCCTTTTATGTTAATATCTTTTATTGCAAGCATATCAACACCGTATGAAGCATTATCATTATAATTCAATGAACCGGACATTGAAGAATCATCAAATTTACCCTGAGTTTGCCTGAAAGTAAGAGCATTTCCGGTTTCTCCTATGCTGCCGCTTGAGATAATCGAAATTCCGGCTCCTTCAACATTAGGTTTGGAAGAATCAGATGATGCATTTATTATATTATAAGCTTTTGAACCTTTAACAGAGCTGTCCGCAAGGAGTATAACTCTGCCGTCAGCTTTTATCCGGTCGACTTTTAAATCTTTATTTAAACTGGCAATATTTGCTACAGAGCCTGTTCCTGTGCTTTTTGCATTAACTTTACCGTCAACAGAAACATTAATTGATTTAGTCAAGTCTCTGTGGTTTTGCCCTATACCTGTATATACTCCGTTATTTGGGCCTATATCTTCTCCAATCCCGCCGTTTTGAACATCTATATTTAAACCGGCACCTTCTGTTGTCGAAATAAGAGTATTACTAACACCGTTATTTAAAAGATTTCCGTTTATTACCTGAATATTCACATTTGCATTAGAAGATAAATTATTACTTACCTCCTTACTGCCAATTTTCATGTCGGAATTTTGATTTCGCAATAACACATATGCATTACTGTTTGTATTATTAACTTTTCCCTGAATATTCATACCCTTGGAACCGTTATTGTCCATATGCAATACAGCTCCGTTTGAATTAATTACCCCTGTTGTGTCTACAAGAAGTTCTCCGTTATTATTTCTGATGTGCAGTCCGCCGTTAGTATTGTTTACCTTACCGGAAACAACAATGCCGGAACCGGAGCCGTTATGAATATCCATATATGCACCGTTAGAGGTAACAGTACCGTTTTTATCAATGGTTAAAAGCCCGCCATTATTTTCAATCAGAGCATTTCCTATATTATTTGTTACATTACCGGAAACTGTTAAGCCGGCCATGCCGCTGTTTTCGAGAGTCATATTGCCGTTATTTACAACATTACCGCTTACAAGCAAACCGCCGTCGCCGGTATTATTTGCTAACAATAAACCGTTTGTATTGATAACATCTCCGGAAATATTTATACCTTTATTTCCTGTATTGCTTATTTCTACATTACCGTTTTTAGCAAAATTTCTAACCTGACCGGCAATATTTGTTCCTCCGTCCTTTCCATATGAGGTTATAACAATATTCCCGTTACTATTCGCAAAAGAATTTCCGGCACTGACATCACTGTTTACAAGCTTAGTAAACAAATCTTCTGCCTGTCTGTTAGAAAGAATTTTTGTAGCATCATTTACACCAGCAAGAATAGCTGCATTGTTTCCGATGTTTATATCTGCTGCGCTTATTTTTACGAAATCACGTGCAAGCACTTTACCATCAATCTTAACAGCTCCGGTTCCGGGAGCACTCAATATATTTTCATAATCCTCTGCTATAGAAGGAACATTAACACTTCCTTTAAATCTGTCGTATGTATTTTGCTCCGGCGTCATTACAGACAAAGAACCCACATTCAAGACTCCTGAAGCCCCGACGACCATGCCATTTGGGGATACAAAAACAACATGCCCGTCCGTAAATGCTCCTCCTTTGTTTACGGAATTTACAATACCATTAATATTAATAGTATTATCTACCATATTTACAAATGTTGATATATCTTTCCCCTGAAGGTTAAATATAAGATTTGCAATATCTCCCTCACTCAGGTTAAAATTATTATATTTTCTAAATCCAACATCACCGTTAATAGCAGAAGGGTCAATATTATATATTCCATTATCACCTGTGATTCCGGTAATCTGGGTAGCGGCTACCTGCAAACAAAATGATTGCTGTAAAAAGAAACAAAATGTTAATGCTGATGCAACAACTTTTCTTTTAGCGGATTTTACCTGAATCATATTATATATTTCCTTTCAAATTTTCCCTAATCAATATAAGCTTCCAGCTTTATAATTGTATCAAGAGTATAATTTATTTTCTATTTATTGTTACAAATATTTAAACAATTTCTGTACAAAAGAAATCAAAAATATAAAATAAAAAAATATTTTTTATTGCTAATTTGTAAATATTTGTAAATATTATTTTACACCTTGCGTTTTAACAAAGTTTTTGCAAAAAACCAGTAGCAAACATAATATAAAACTATCAATAAAATCATTTCTGCCAATGCCGGTAAATGCTTAATATTATTAAAGATATAATAAACAATTACAAAAGGAGCAGCCGAAATCATCATTCTTAACAATACAAGAGAGGGATAAATCAACCTCAATCCGGGAATTACTATAATAATACTTAACAAAAAGTACAAGAAATTTGCACCCAAAGTAGCTATACCGACCCCTATAAGACCGTATTTAGGAATTAAAAGAATATTTAAAATAACCCCTGCTATACCTGAAGTTAATTTTATTGCAAAATCAATATAAGTCTTATTTGCCAGATGATACTGCAGGGTTGTATAATCGGTTATTGCCATAAAAAACGTACCAAAAGCAAAATACGGAATAAGTTTAAATGCATCCAAAAATTTATCATTAGATGAGAGCATACTGACATAATCGGCAGCATACAAAGAAATCACCGTAATAACAGGAAGTGCTATCAAAATATAATAACCGGTAAATCTTGAAATAATTGGTCTTACATCTATTTTTTCTTCATACATATTTATAATTCTCGGAATTGCCGCAACTGTTATAATAGAAAAAATAGTCATTAATAACGGTAATGTTAGCCCGTAAGCCACACCGACTATACCGACCTGTGAAAAACCGTGAATACTGTTCATAATAAATTTATTACTCTGATTTATTATCCATGCACTCAAAGATGTTGCAGCAATAGGAATTCCATATTTCATAATAGGAAAAACAGAATTCCATTCTATCCGTTGAAGTTTAAACCATGACAAAATATTACTTTGATAAATTAAAAGCAAATCTGTCATGGATATAGATACCCCCATACCAAGAAGCAGGGCCACTGCTCCTAAATGAAAATATTTGACAAAGAATATTGATAGAAGAATTGTCAAAAACTGATTTATTATAGTTGAAAACGTAAAAGAAACCGATTTTAACTGTGCTCTTAAAAGCTGAAATAACAATGCCCTTATAGCTACAGGAATAATTAACACAAGAATTGCAAGAAAATATTTAACAGGTATATGGAAAAAATCGTAGAAACTCTGCCTGAAAGTTAGAGCAAGTACAAACATTATAAAAATATTTGCAGTAAGCATTGTAACAAGAGTTGTCAAATATTTTGGCATATCCTGTGTCATTTGATGATGCTTGAAAAATCTTAAACCCGAAAGACCAACCCAGTCAGAAAAAATAATACAAAGAAATGAAAGCAGCGCAATAGAAAGAGAATAAAGACCATACTCATCCGGCGACAAAAGACTTGTATAAACAGGGACAATTATGGCATTTCCGAGCATGCCTATTATTTTGGACGGCGAATATTTTAGCATATCCCGAAAAATAGCTTTCAGCTGTTCTTTTTCTACTTCACTGTTTTCTATAAATTCCATTTCATTAAACCCGAAATAATTATATCATAATCATACAATAACACCAAATAAATCATAATCATCCGAGCGCTGAATTAAAACATTTTCAATATCACCCGGCACAACAGTATTTTTTGAAGATGCATAAACCATTCCGTCAATTTCAGGAGCATCATGTTGAGAACGCAACAATACAACACCGTCATCAGTAAAGCCCTCAACAATACATTCAATAGTTTTTCCGACATAAGACTGATTAATTTCTTTTGAAATTCTTTTTTGTAAAGTCATTAATTTTTTGTGACGCTGTTTTTTTATTTTCGCAGGCACCTGCTCCAGCATTGAATAAGAAACCGTATTTTTTTCTCTTGAATATTCAAAAACACCCATTTTTTCAAATCTAACACGTTTCACAAATTCATATAATTCATTGAATTGTTCATCAGTTTCCCCCGGGTAACCAACAATAAATGCTGTTCTGATTGCTACGTCCGGGATTTTTGTTCTAATCTTTTTAATAAGCTTTTCATAGTCCATCACGGGGCGGCGCATAGCTCGCAATATCTCCGGATTACAATGCTGCAAAGGCAAGTCAATATATTTTACAACTTTATCAAGTTTTGCAATTGCATCTATCAATTCATCTGTTATTTGAGAGGGATAAGCATACATTATTCTAATCCATCCCAGACCTTCTATTTTATCTAATTCCTCAAGAAGACGAGGCAGTTCCTGCTTTCCATATAAATCAATACCGTAACTTGTTGTATCTTGAGCAATAAGCACAATTTCAGTTACACCTTTTTCTACTAGCAGCTTAGCCTCTTCGACAATATTTTCAATTGTTCTGGAATGATATTCACCTCTTAACTGCGGAATAATACAATAGCCGCAGTGATAGTTACATCCGTCTGCTATTTTAATATAAGAACTTGCACCAACAGTAATCTGCTGTCTTCCTATATTCTCCGGATAAATATATTCAGGTTTTTCGGAAATTTTTGATACATATTTTTTATTATTTGCAACCTGTTCAACAACATCAACAATTTCTTTTATATCCGAAGTCCCAATCATACCTGAGATTTCAGGAATTGCCTTTTTAAGCTCTCCTTTATATTTTTGAGGCAGGCAGCCGGTAACAATAACTTTTTTGCCATCTTGAACCATTTGTAAAATAGCCTGGACAGATTCCTTTTCAGCATCATGAATAAATGAGCAGGTATTTACGACAATAATATCTGCATTATCCTCATCCAGAGTTACCTCGTATCCTTTTTGCGCCAATAATCCTAGCATAAGCTCGCTATCTACAAGATTTTTAGCACATCCATGATTTAATAAAGCTATTTTCATAATCTACCTCGTACGCATTTTATCACAAATAACAGGCTTTTTTCAAGTAATCATAAGTATAATTCAAGAAACATATAAGAATTCATCATATAATGAATTATATCATTATATATTGAATTCAAATAAAAATTATGATATACTGTAGTTATGGAAAATGAAATTAAACTGGATAGTAAAAACTTACCTAAACAATTAAAATATCTGGCAAATATGGAAGGATTAAATATGACTCTTTTAAAATACGCTGTTAATGAGCTTTTCAACAAGCAGGACAGCGTAAGAAATCTTTATAATAAGCTTAAACACAACAGATTAAGAGTTTGTGAACTGGCAGAAATTGCAGAGATTTTGAATTACGAAATTATTTTAAGGAAGAAACCTTAGCTTTAATTCCATATTTTATCATTTTATTTATCCAATCTTGCGGAAATTTTGAAACCAATTTAGCAAAAAATGCATCCCTGCCTACAGTATAAGAAGATTTTGGAGATTTCATACCATCAATCTTTATTACCAGGTTGGTAACTTTATGTACATCCAGTCCGCTCTGTTCATTTTTCTTTGCATTCAAGACCATATACTGCATTTCTTTTTCATGATTTTGACAATTATTAATAGATTTTTTATTTAATTCTATGGATTTTCCCCATAAAGGAGTTGCAATAACTCCGGGTTTTACAGAAATTACCTTAATATCCGATTCAACAGCAAGAGAATTAAAAAGAATATCCAGCGCTCTTTTAGATGCACAATAAGGAGCTACAAAAGGAAATATTCCAAAACTTGCCATCGAGCTTATATTTATTACCCTGCCGCCCTTCATTAAAGGTAAAAGCCGTTGGGTTAAATCAATATGCGAGAATGTATTCACTTCAAACTGTTTTCTTATATCATTAATATCAATTGTTTCCATCAAACCGGCTACTACACAACCTGCAACATTTATAATTGTATCAACTTTATCTGTTTTAGATTTTATAAAAGCAGCAGCCCTTGCAATAGAATCCTTTTGTTCCATATTAATATAAAAGGGTATTACTTTATCCGAAACAGACTTTAACCATTCAAGATAATTCTCATTTCTGTAACCGGCAAAAACTATATTATCCCTTGCAAAAGCTTCTAATAAAGTCTTTCCAATACCAGATGTTGTACCTGTAATTATATAAGTTTTTTGCATATGATTTTCCTTAATCTGTCATATAAGAGTTGAACAATGGCAGATATAGTGCCAGAGCCAGAGTTAATACAATACTACCGATTACAATAAGCATTATAGGTTCAATCATTTTAGTCATAGTGTCAATAATGCCGTCAAGTTTTTTATCAATATATGAAGTTGCCTGTAGAAGCATATCACCTAAACTACCTGATTGTTCACCAGTCGCAATCATAAAAAGAATCATCTTAGGCATTACACGGGTAGAACGTAAAGCAATAGACAAATGCTGCCCCTGCTGAACTTTTAAAGTTGCTGTTTCTATTTTTGTTTTCAAAGTATAATTTGTCAATGTCATATTTGCGAGATACAAACATTCTATAATAGGAACACCTGCATCATAAGCAACCTGCATTACGGCAATAAAGTTTGCAAAATTTGAATATTCTATAAGCGAAGAAAGAACCGGAATCTTCAAAACGTATTCATCAACCTTTCTTTTTGAAGGCGGCCAGCGCATTATAAACGTACATGTACCAATAATTGAAAAAACAATTATCGGAGCAAAGAACCAGTATGTCTTCAAAAATATCCCCGCACTCATTAATGTAGCAGTAATCCAGGGTAATTCTTTGCCCATGCCGTCAAACATTTCTTTAAATACCGGAAATACAAACATTAACATTACGAGTACAATAATAATTGCAAGAAGGATAACAAACATCGGGTACATTAATGTTCCGATAACTTTACCCCTTATATTTGCTTCCTTTGTCTGAAGTTCTAATAAACGCTGTAAAGTTTTTTCAAGTTCACCGGAATCTTCACCGGCCTTTACAAGGCCTATATACACCTGCCCAAACTGATCCGGATATTTAGCCACGGTATCGGCAAAAGTTGCACCGGCCATAATCTGACGCCTTAGTTCCTTTGCAACCATCCTTACTTTAAGTTTCGCAGCATCATTTTCAATGAACATAAGAGATTCAATAATAGGAATACCGGCTTGTGCAAGAATTTGAAGTGTTGATGTAAAATCAATACGATCCTGCAAACCAAGCTTATGGACCTTGCCTCCCTTCACATCTTTTTGTTGTGCTTTCTCTTCTTCCTTGGATTTTTCTTCATAGACTTTTGTAGGAATAAAACCAAGTTTTCGGATTGCTTCTCTGGCCTCTCTGTAGTCAGCAGCGTCAACCTTCCCCTTAACAATATCTTTATTATTTTTTAGTGCTATATAATTATATATCGTCATAGTATCTCCTATTCATTAACCACACCAAGAACTCTGACAAATTCATTTATTGTAGTTTCCCCGTTAAGTATGTGGTTTATACATGATTGATGAAGTGTTCTCATACCGTTTTTAACAGCGGCTTCTTCAATTTCCAAATCATGTGCTCCGCGAGCAATTAACTTTTTAATTTCTTTTGTTATAGACATAATTTCATATACACCAAGTCTGCCTTTATATCCTGAAAAGTCACATTTAGCACAACCTTTCGCTCTATATATAGGTTTTTTAATAAATTCTTGAATCTCATCTTCATTTGCAATAATTTGTCTGGCCTCATCATGTGTCGGGAAATATTGTTCTTTACAATCATCACAGAGTTTTCTCACAAGACGCTGTGCAATTACGCCGGAAAGAGTTGAAGATACAAGATAATCTTTTGCGCCCATTTCAATCAAACGTGTAACTGTAGCAGCTGCAGAGTTTGTGTGAACGGTGCTCAATACAAGGTGACCAGTTAAAGCTGCCGAAATTGCAATTTCCAGTGTTTCATAGTCACGAATTTCACCGACCAGAATAATATCGGGGTCCTGTCTTAAAATCGCACGCATACAAGAAGCAAATGTAATACCTGCCTTCGGGTTAATCTGAGATTGGTTAATACCCTCAAGTTTAATTTCTATCGGGTCCTCAATTGTTGTAATATTTACATCTTCATCATTCAAGCTTTTTAATACAGAATACAATGTTGTAGTTTTACCTGAACCTGTAGGACCTGATGTTAGAATAATACCGTTCGGGCAGCTGACCATATTCTTAATTTTTGCAATATCTTCATCCGTTCCACCTATAAGCTTTATATTTTTATCAGCAGCATTTAAGCTGACAGCAGGTGCTAAGATACGGATACAAACCTTTTCTTTTCCCGAAACAGGCAATGTATTTATACGGAAATCGTAAGAACCATTTTTATATTTAATTGAAAAAGTTCCGTCCTGAGGTCTTCTATGCTCTGCAATGTTCATTCTTGATAAAACCTTAAAACGTGCAATAACCGATGTTTCTACCTTGGGTGGAATATCAAGGACTTTTTGAAGCATACCATCTTTCCTGTAACGGACTATGTAGCCTGACAATCTAGGTTCAATATGAATATCAGATACTTTGTTGTCAATAGCATTAGTTATAATCTGGTTTACAAATTTTGCAACAGAACCGGTTGAATCTTTAAGCTGTTTGTCAACCATATCTGCAAGGGATTCTTCAACCTCAAATTCTTCAGCTTCACTTTCAATCTGTTTAATAACTTTTTCTGTTTCTTTCTTCTGTTCACTAAAGAAAGTATTTAATGAATTCTCAAACTCATAATGAGTCATTAAAAGCTGCTTAGGGTTCTGTCCCGTTAAATAAATTATTTCTTTTAATACATCAGGTTTTACCGGTGTTACAACACCCAGTATTAAAGTTTTTCCGTCAGAAGATATAGGAATGATTTTATTAGTTTTAATAAAATCTTCCGGAAGCATTTTAATAAACTTATCCTGAGAAGCAAGCTGCTCTGGAGTAACAAGGTCATAGCCTGTCTGCAGGTGAAGAATTTCTTTCAACTGGTCAAGGGTAATAAATCCCAGCTTAAATAATGTAGAACCTATAGGAATTTTCTGCCGTTTGCTTTCCGCAAGAGCCTGTAAAAGCTGAACATCATTAATGTAACCCTTTTGAACAAGAAGTTCTCCCAGACGGACCTGTTTAGATGTCCCGTCATCAGAAGTCGTTTTTTCAAATTCTTCTTTAAGACTTTGTATCAAATCATTTAAGTCTTGATCAGGAACCTGAATAAACTTAATCTGTTGAGGGTAAAATTCTTTCAGTTTGAGGTTTATAACCTCTTTATCCGAGGTCGAATTAATAGCTACAAACAGGAAATTATCTTTAACACTAATTGGAACAAATTTATATTGTTCCAATAGTGTGCTGTTTACTTTATGCAGTACCTGTAAACTGATACTGTTTTTTAACCTGCTTAGTAGTTCATTCATATTAATTTATGTTTTATAATGTTTCGGTATTTCCAACCGCGTCCTCCGTATCTGTTACAATTTTTGGAGTAATCATAATTATCATTTCATTTTTACTCTTTTTGGAAGTTGTATCTCTAAACAACATCCCGATTAAAGGAATATCTCCAAGAATAGGAACTTTACCGACAGCTTTTCGTTCTTCTTCCTGTATTAAACCGCCTATAACAAGCGTTTCACCGTCTTTGATTCTGACATTTTTCAAATCAAGATTTCTTCTTGATAATAATGTAGCTGCAGTATATGGTCCGTTTTCATCTTCTGCCGGAATTTGCTGTAAAATTGTAGAATATTCAGGTGTAATATTAAGAGTTACATAGCCGTCAGGACTTATAAACGGGGTAATACCAACTTTTATACCTGCATCTTCCCCGATATTATAAGTTCTTGTGGATATTGTACCGCCGGTATATGCACTTTGCTCAGTTTCTGTTGTTTCAATATAGTCCTGAGTAATATCAATTGTAGCCTCTTGGCCATTAGTTATTAATATTTTCGGATTAGCAACAAGACGTCCTTTAGAATTTTCTATTAAATAGTTAATGGCATAAGAGATATTAACCGGCCCGCTAAACGGCTGCAACCTGTTTACAAGAGTAGATTCTTCATTGGATGTATCATATACATCATAGCCGCTACCTGTAATAAATATAGGATGCATAGGATCAGTCCGGGTTGTTGTACCTGAGAATGTCGCAGAAAAAGTATTGCTCATAAATGTCCAGCTGTTATGTAATTCTTTACTACCGGATTCATTCAGTTCAATTATTGAAACTTCAAGATAAGCCTGCGGCTGTTTCTTATCAGTCTGAGCGATAAAATCTTTTATCATTTCTATTTGCTGGTCTGAACCGCCGATAACATTTATTGTTCCTAACTGTGTATAATATGCAACAGATAAATTCTGAAGTCCTAATGAAGAAATAGAACCGCCGCTAAACTTACCGTCTACCGTACAAGCTATTGTACCGGCATTCAAGCTCATTTCTTCCGTAGATCCGCCAGATCCGCCTGTACCGCCCGAAGATGCAGCAGCTCCGGTAATAATACCGGCTGCTCCTCCGGTTGCAGCTCCACCTGCAGGCGGAGTAAACGGAGAAGCTCCGCCGCCGCCACCGCCTGAACTGCTGCCACCTGAAGATGAACCGGCTGCAGGCATTAACATATTACATATCATATCTGCCATCTGTGCAGGAGTTGTATGATTTACTTTAAATATTGTTGTTTTAGGTTTTTTATCAAATTTATCAACAATTTTCTTTGCAATAGCTACATCATTTTGCCCCCCAAATACGATAAGCTCATTAGTTACAGGATTAGTTGTAACTACATCTGTTGTAGACAACCCAGCTTTTTTCATTGAATAAATATTTTTATTCAAAAAATCGGCAAGAGCAGATGCACTGACATATTTTACAGGAATTAAAGTCATATCCTGTTTTGCCAGGTTAAAGCCGCTGACACCAGCCTGTGCTACAATTATTGTTTTACCCTGTACAACATAATTCAAATCGTTAATTTCCATAACCATATCAAAAGCATCATTCAATGGAACATCAACAAGGTCAAGTGTCACCGTGCCTGACACCGAATTATGAAAGATTATGTTCATACCGGCTTTATCTGCAAACATTCTCAAAACCTGTTTTACATCAGAATCCCTTAAGCTTATACTTATTGGAATATTTTTCTCGGTAAAACTGACATCGCCTTTAAGTTTCAAAGAATTTTCACTCTGCCCGTCATCTCGCAAAACCGGTCTGCTGTCATTTGCATACTGAATTTTCGCATTTTCCATTGCAATAGATGCCAGTAGACCGTTCGACACGGCAAATGCTGTTAACATTAAGCTTGCAACTATTCTTTTTAAAATATTATTTCTCATATCTGCTCCTGATTTTTACGATTAACGTTTGTTAGCGGAATTTTTAGCCCCGCCGAATTTCGTTTCCAGATTAGATACGGTATTAAAGTTAATACCTTCTCCTGTAAATAATTCACCTACACCTGCTTTATAAACATTACTGCCAAACTGGACTGTAACATTGTCACGTCCGATAGACAAAACTTTATAACCATTTATAATATCACCGGAGCGGACAAGATAATCTGCCCCGCCTATATTTAATATAGCTGACGGATTAATACTGTCAAACATAATGCCGGAGACTTTTGTTCCCATAACCTCTGTAGCAGTAGAATCTATGGAAATAGATTCCGGTGGCGGCATTAAATCAAAATCTTTTGGTTTTGGCGTTACCACTACCTTTTCTGATTCAGGCAAAAAAGGATCTGAACGCCCTGTATCTTCTACAGACATTGCAACCATTAAAGATGAATCTTTATTTTGACTGGATATAATTGAAATATCATCATCGGATGCTACAGCAGCATTTTGAGTTGATTTTTTAGTTTGAACTTGTTCTTTATCAATTTGAACAGTTGACGGATCTACAGTGATATCGTCTGTACTGTTTTGTGAACATCCGGTTGTATTCAACATAATTACAAATAATAAGCAAATAAATAAAAATACAGCAGCAGCTTTGTTAAATATACTAAGCCTGCTTTTTATACCTTCTTCTTTAAAACGTTCTATAAAATTCTTACTCACTTGCCACCTATTTCTAATTATATCCTGTTTTATTATAATTAAATAGAAAGGATACCGTATCAATTATTTGGTGTATTTAATTCTAATTATGTAATAATAATTAATAAAAATTTTAACATATTAAAAAAAATAGGGCAAAAAAATAAAAAGTGTTAAGAAATTTTACTGAAAATTATTTGTTACGGCATGAATATATTCTAAAATCTGATCAAGATAATGCAAATTAGAATTTCCATCCAAAACAAAGTCTGCATCTTGCCTGCATGGTTTAACGTATTTTTCTCCTGCAGCAAGTAAATATTGCCAGTGTTTAAGAGCATTTGCTTCATCTTGATTGCGTTCAGAAACTGCACGTTTAATTATTCTGTTACGTCTTATATCACTATTCGTTTCAATATAAATTTTGACATCAAAAACATCTTTAACATCTTTATACATTGTTGCAATTCCTTCAACAACAATAATTTTATCAGAGCGTATATCTATAGCCTCAGGGATGGAAACACCTGTTCCGTTAGGAACATACTTGGGAGCTTTTATATCGATTCCATGCGCAAGTTTTTCCAAATCAAGTTTCAGCAAATCAAGCTGGAAACTTTCAGGAGCATCAATATCATATCCGTTATCACGCAAATTATCAAAACTTCCGTATTGCTTAATTAAATCCGAAATGTCATTAAAATAGTTATCGGTACTTAAAACGGAAACAGGCATGGAAAGCTGTTCTATAGTATTTTTTATTTCATTGCAGATAGTTGATTTTCCGGATGCAGATTCTCCCGAAATACCTATCAAAAATCGTTTTGAAGGATTATTAATCAGACGCTTTGTAAATCTATTAATAAAAGTCGGATTAACTTCTTTAAAAACCGGATGTTCACATCTTTTATCATAAGCAAGAATTTGTTTAAATTTAGTTTGCAGATAAAATGCAAGAAATTCCCTTCCGGTTTTGGAGTTGAAGTCAGGCTTCAAAATCTTGTCATCAGAATTCAGTTCTTTTTCAATTAACAATTCCATTATATCGTCCATAAAAAGTTATGCAAAATATAATACACAAGAAAAAATTTTTTTGCTAGTTTAATATAAATAAATTTTACATAAGGCATGTTATTTGTATCTTCTTCTCTATACAAAGAGAAGAAGATACGAGGGAAGGAGGGCAAGAAGATAGGAAGGCAAGCTAATATCGGTGCGCAAAGCACACGTAAAATTTACTTACCCTCTCTCGGGAGAGGGATTAAGGGAGAGGGTTTATTTTTTTATGCGGGAACTATGCGTCCCCGCACCCCGCACCAAATATTCTTTTTCTTTTTTGCTATGAAAAGAAAAAGAATATTGGATAAGAAAAAGAAACACGCTGACCGTTTAATCTCCACTAAATTCAACCCGAGCGGATGAACTCGCTATATTTTTCGTCATTGTGGACTTGATTCGCAACCGCATTACCGCTCAAACAGCATCCGCTTTGCTGCTGTTTCATTAAGTGCAGATTATTGGATTTTTCGTGCGCTTCGCGCACCGTAAAGGACTTATCGTCTTATCGTCCTATCGCCTTATCGTCTTCCTATAACATGCCTTATGTAAAAAAATATTATTATTTGTTATTTTTTTTTCTTGTATTATAATAAATTTATCAAAGGAGAGGGAAAATGGATACATTAACTAAAAATGAAGGCTTGATAACAAAAATTATCGGACCTGTTGTTGACGTTGAATTCCAACAGGGTGAATTACCCGAAATTTACACTGCATTGCATATTTATAAAGACGACGGCACCTATGTTGTAGCAGAAGTTCAGCAAATGCTTGGTTCTAATAAAGTAAGAACCGTTGCCATGTCATCAACTGATGGTCTAAAAAGAGGCATGAAAGTTGTAAATACAAACGAACCTATTAAAATTCCCGTAGGGAAACCGATTTTAGGCAGAATTTTGAATGTAACAGGCGACCCTG
Source organism: Candidatus Gastranaerophilales bacterium (assembly GCA_944324015.1). Classification (GTDB taxonomy): domain Bacteria; phylum Cyanobacteriota; class Vampirovibrionia; order Gastranaerophilales; family Gastranaerophilaceae; genus Stercorousia. The sequence goes on along the minus strand of CALUUR010000020.1, from coordinate 10,612 downwards.
TTGATCAGATGGGACCTGTTGAAACTGATACTTATCTGCCGATTCACAGAGAATCTCCGAAACTTACCGATCAAAATACAAATATTGAAATTCTTGAAACGGGTATTAAAGCAATCGACCTTTTACAACCGTATCAAAAAGGCGGAAAAATCGGTCTGTTTGGCGGCGCCGGCGTTGGAAAAACAGTTTTGATTATGGAGTTAATCCATAACATCGCAATGGAACACTCAGGCGTATCCGTTTTCGGCGGTGTAGGAGAAAGAACCCGTGAAGGAAACGACCTGTGGAACGAGATGAAAGAATCAGGCGTTATTGATAAAGTTGCTCTTATTTACGGTCAGATGAACGAACCGCCGGGAGCAAGAATGAGGGTAGGTCTGTCTGCACTGACAGCAGCTGAATACTTCAGGGATTTTTCAAAACAGGATGTATTGCTGTTCGTTGATAACATATTCAGATTTACTCAGGCAGGCTCGGAAGTTTCTGCACTTCTCGGACGTATGCCGTCAGCAGTAGGTTATCAGCCTACACTTGCAAACGAAATGGGAGAACTTCAGGAAAGAATTACATCTACAAAAGACGGATCAATTACATCAGTCCAGGCAATTTATGTACCTGCAGACGACTTGACTGACCCGGCTCCTGCAACAACATTCTCACACCTTGATGCTTCAACCGTATTGTCAAGACAAATTGCATCATTAGGTATTTATCCGGCTGTAGATCCTCTTGAATCTTCATCAAGAGTTCTTGACCCGAATATTATCGGAGAAGAACACTACAATACAACAAGAAAAGTTCTTGAAATTCTCCAAAAATATAAAGAACTTCAGGATATTATCGCAATTTTAGGTATGGATGAATTGTCTGAAGAAGATAAAGAAACAGTTAACAGAGCAAGAAAAATTCAACGTTTCTTATCTCAGCCGTTCTTTGTAGCAGAACAATTCTCCGGAATTCCTGGTAAATACGTAAAACTTGAAGATACAATCAAAGGCTTCAAAGAAATTATTGAAGGTAAACATGACGACCTGCCGGAACAAGCTTTCTATATGGTAGGTACAATCGAAGAAGCCGTTGAAAAAGCAAAAACGTTAAAGTAGAAGGCAAGAAAGACAGGAAGGCAGCTATAAAAGATTAAAAAGCTTGACCTCTTGCCTTCCTGACATCCTGCCCTCTGAAAGGGTATTTATGCATTTAAAAATAATCACACAGGAAAGAGTTGTATTTGACGAAGATGTTGATGAAGTTTACACAAAAACAACAGACGGCGAAATAGGTATTTTGAAAAATCACGTTCCTGTAATGGCTGCTCTTGATATCGGAGTTACAAAGGCCGTAAAAAATAACGATTCTAAATACTTTACAACTATGGGCGGAGTTTTTCAATTTAAAGACAATGAAGCTTTAATTTTAACATCAACAGCCGAATGCGGGGATGAAATTGATGTTACACGCGCCAGAGAAGCTTTAAAAAGAGCTAAAGAATTATTAGCCAATAAGGATGCACAAATCGACGCAAAACGTGCCGAAGCAGCAATGGCAAGAGCAATGGCAAGATTAAAAGCAACTCTCAATTCGTAATACGTATGGAAAAGACTTTATACCAGATTTTCAAAACTTTTTTTAAAGTAGGAACTTTACTGTTAGGCGGAGGATATGTAATCCTGCCGCTTTTGCAGTCTGAGCTTGTTGACAAAAAAAATTGGATAGACGATGACGAGTTATGTGAATATTATGCACTCGGACAGAGTGTTCCGGGAATTATTGCCGCAAATACAGCTATCTTTGTAGGCTACAAACTAAAAAAAACAGCGGGAGCACTTGCGGCGGCTGTTGGAATAACCATGCCCGCATTCACTGCAATAATCATTATTGCAAAACTAATTGAAGAAATTATAAGACTAAAATTTATACAAAGTATTTTCTGGGGTGTGGGTATCGGAGTTGTACTTCTGGTATTTCTTGCAATCAAGGAAATGTGGAAAAAAAGTATTGTTGATAAATTCACCTGCGGAATTTTCTTTTTAATATTTATATTATCAGCATGTTTTAAAGCTCCGCCCGCTATACTCATAATTCTTTCGATATTTATCGGACTCTGGATTGAGTATCAGAAAAAAATTGAACATGGAGAAAGCCAAGAATGATATATTTAAAACTGTTCTTAGAATTTTTCCATATAGGGTTGTTTTCATTCGGCGGCGGTTATGCGACACTACCGTTTCTTTATCATATAGCAGATGTTCAAAAATGGTATACGACTAAAGAACTCGCGGATATGATAGCCATATCATCAATTACTCCGGGACCAATCGGGGTAAATGTTGCGACATTTGCAGGATTTAAAACCGCTGGGATTTTTGGTTCTCTTATCGCAACAACATCAGTAATCCTTCCATCTTTTATAATTGTTGTAATTATTTCAAAAGTTTTGGAACAATTTAAACATAACAAATATGTGCGTTCCGTAATTTATACATTAAAACCTGCAGGCTGCGGGCTTTTAGCTGCTGTTGGCGTTGATATGTTTATCAATAATATAAATATTCCTGGAATGATTCTTCTTGCGGGCTTATTCTTCGCAAGTTTAACCGAAAAAAGAGACCCGTTGTTTTATCTCGGAGTATCAGCTCTTGTCGGCTTAATTGCGGGATTTTTTAATTTGACCGGTTAACCATCCTGTACTGCAGCGCCTGCATAAGATGATTTTGAGTAATATCCTGCGAGCCTTCCAAATCCGCAATAGTTCTTGTAAGTTTCAAAATCCTGTCATAGCGCCTGCCGGAAAGCTGATATTTAATTGCCGCGGTTTTTAAAATTTCCATACTCGCTTTATCAAGTTTACAATATTTTTTTATTAATTTGGATGTAAGCTCAGAATTTGTTAAAATACCATCATCTTTATATCTCTCTGCCTGAATTTTTCTGGCTCTGACAACACGTGCACGTATATCTTTTGAAGATTCAGCGGAAGGCTTTATATTCAAAAGTTCTTCGGCCGTCAGTCTTGGAACTTCCACCTGCAAATCAATTCTATCTAACAGAGGGCCGGAAAGCCGCGACTGATAACGGTTTATTTGGAATTCGGAACATGAGCACTGTTTTTCTTTATCCCCTAAATATCCGCATGGACAAGGGTTCATTGCCCCGAGAAGCATAAATTTAGCAGGATATTTTATAGAATGTTTTGCACGGGCAATAACAATTTCTCCGTCTTCAAGAGGCTGACGGAGAACCTCTAATACATTTCTCGGAAACTCAACCATTTCATCAAGAAATAATACACCCCTGTGAGCTAAAGTAATTTCTCCCGGTTTTGGATTTGAGCCGCCGCCGATTATACCGTTTGCAGATGCAGTATGATGAACCGCCCTGAAAGGTCTTTTCGTCATCAAAGGTTCATCTGAAGGCAAAAGTCCCGCGATACTGTAGATTTTAGTTAACTCCAGAGCTTCTTGAAGCACCAGTGGCGGTAAAATTGAAGCAAAACATTTTGCCATAAGGGTTTTACCCGACCCCGGAGAACCTGTCATTAACATATTATGTCCGCCTGCAGCTGCAATTTCTAAAGCCCTTTTGGCTTTTTGCTGACCTTTTACATCTTTAAAATCATAAAGATAATCTTCTGCCGATTTTTCGATTAAATACTCTGATATATTAACAGTTACTGGCTTTATAGGATTGTCGGTAAAATGATTTACAACATCTCCAAGATATCCTGCAGGAAAAATACTTATATCATCTCCCGCAAGTGCCGCTTCACAGGCATTTATGGAAGGAACAAAAATATTTTTTACTCCTGCATCTTTCAAACCGAGAACAAGAGGTAAAACACCTGCCACTTTGCGCAATTCCCCGTCAAGGGAAAGTTCGCCGATAAAGGCACAGTCCTTGATTTTCTCCTCATCAATAATACCTTCTTCAACTAACAATCCGACAGCTATCGGAAGATCAAAATTAGAACCCTCTTTTTTTAAATCAGCAGGTGCAAGGTTTATTACAACTTTCTTGGCAGGGAAAGTAAATCCTGAATTTTTTATGGCTGAGCGAACTCTGTCACGGGCTTCATTTATTGCGGTATCAGGAAGTCCTACAATTGAAAAGCCCGGAAGTCCATTTAAAACATCCGTTTCCACTGAAACTTTATATGCATTAAGCCCTATTACAGTTGCGGTTGTAACTTTGTTTACCATAAACTAATATTACTACAAATATTTTTATTGTATAATCAGGCTATGAATATTTTAGCTGTCAACTTTGGCGGGATAGGTGATGAAATATTTTTTCTGCCTGCCCTTATATCATTAAAAAAAGAATTTCCAAAATCAAAAATTACTCTTGCACTTGAGCCGAGAAGCAAAAGTGTTAAGGATTTAACAGATATTATTGATGATTTATTCCTCATTGATATTAAAGGGAAAAATAAATATACAGAACTTTTAAAATTTGTATATCTTGCACGCAGAGGGCATTTTGACCTTGTAATTTCATCCGGAGGGAACAAGTTAATCAGTATCCTTTTGACACTAACGGGAATTAAAAAGAGATACGGCTATGATACAGGGAAGTTAAGCCAAATTTTGCTTACAAAAGCTGTTCCTCTAAATAAAAATCAGTATGCCTGCGCAATGTATCATGACCTTGTAACACCGATTACAAACAATAAAACATGCCTGCCTGAAATTAATGTCGAAGCTCAGGAAAAAATTCCGAACTCTGTTTTAATTCACCCCGGTGTAAGCAAAATGAGCATACAAAAAGGGATGGTAAAGACTATTACTGCGGAAGTGTGGGCGCAAACCGTTGATTTGCTTATTGAGAAAGGCAAACTCGTCATCTTAGCCGGCGGGCCTGACGATAAGGAAGTAATAGAAACAATAAGACAAAAAAGTAAATTTTTACCCTCTCCCGAATTTGTAAATTCACAGGAGAATAACTCCTGCTCATCAACAAATTCTTCCCTCTCCCAAAACGGGCGAGGGGATGTAGCCGATTATTACGGCAAAACAAAAAGTTTAAAAGATTTAGCAGTATTAATCGGGAAAGCTGAAAAATTTATATGCTCAGATTCTGCACCTTTACATGTTGCTGTTGCCATGGGAACAAAAACTTATGTAATTTTCGGGCCGACAGATGACAAAAAATTAATACCTCAATCAGAAAATGTTATCCCGATAAAAGCAAATGACAATTGTCCGATAAAGCCTTGCCTTTGGGAACACAGACAGACAACCTGCGCTAAACTTGACTGTTTAAAAATTTCAGCTGAAAATATTGTAAGTAAAATATTAAATTAAATCCCGACGCTCAATCCTGCACAAAGATTTATTGACTGTCCGGTGATTCCTTTTGCATCATCTGAAATTAAATATTTACAAAGTTTTGCTACTTCTTCAGGTTTTACAAAACGTTTTTGAGGAATAGTACCAATAATCTCATCTTTTGAAAACTCGCTCTCTTCAATAGAATTCAATCCTAATTCTGTTTCAACCCAGCCCGGATTTATTGTGTTTACTGTAATATTATATTCAGCAAGTTCAAGCGCCAGAGCTTTTGTCAAACCTGTTAATCCCGCTTTGGATGATGAATAAATGCTAGCATAAGCTTCGCCCATTACACCTGATATCGAACCGATATTTATAATTCTTCCCCATTTTTGCCTTTTCATATTTGGAATTGCCTTGGAGATAAGGTATGCAGGAGCTATCAAATTTGTTTGATAAAGCCTTTGAATGTCAGCAATATTCATAGTTTCCAGACCGGCATAAATATATTCTCCCGCATTATTTACAAGTACATCAATGTTTTTATCTTCAATAAAATTTGCAAGATTATTTATATCCTTTGATAAATCACAAATACAAAAACCTTTAGCATTACATGCCGCAAGCGCCTGTTCGTTTCTGCCGGTTACAAAAACTTCTCCTACACTTTGAAGTTCTGAGGCAATTACGTTTCCTATACCTTTTGATGCTCCGGTTACAAGTATATTCATTGTCTGTACTCCTTTAAAAAACTTTGCGTAATATATGATGCCATAAATATTCCCGCACAGCTTGCCACAAACGGATTTGATGACGGGGTAATTTTTGTAAATTCAATATTTTCACCCGAATTTGTTATGATTTTTTCGGTTGATGAAATTCTTTTCTGAACAAAAGGTTTTTCCTTGCTCGCAACAACAGTAATACCCTTTTCAATCCCGCGTTTTTTCAACTGATAAATTACATTTGAAACAAAAGGCGCATTCTTATTCTCAATTTCGGAAATATCAGAGATATAAAGTTTTGTCGGATCAACTCTGTTACCTGCCCCCATAGAACTTATTACAGGGATATTTGAATTTACACAGGTTTCAAGCAATTCTATCTTTGAGCGTATAGTGTCAATTGCATCAGCAGTATAGTCAATATTTGATAAATCCAAATTACCGTTATAAAAATTATTAACAACATGCAGTTTTATATCTGGATTTATGTCCTTTAATCTCTGCTCAAAAAGTTTTGTTTTGCTTTGTCCGACGGTAGAATGCAACGCAATAAGCTGTCTGTTTATATTTGTTTTAGAAACCGTATCAAAATCAATTATTGTTAACTTACCGACTCCGGCTCTTGCAAGAGCTTCAGCACAGAAACCGCCAACTCCGCCAAGGCCGAAAACTGCAACATGCTTAAAAGAGAGAAGTTTTTGATTTTCTTCTCCCCAGAAAAGTTCATTGCGTGAAAAAATATTTTCCATTTCAACCCTCACCCGAATTTCTAACTTCCGCACAGCTTAAGTTGAAATTCAACCCTCTCCCGAATCGGGCGAGGGACAAAAATTATTCTATTTAATTATACCAAAACCAATAAGAAATGTGCAAATTAAAAATATTGCGGAAACTATTCCGGTAAGCTTATTTAAGCCTTTTTCTGCACTCTTTTGAGAAGCAAAAACATGAGAGGCACCGCCCATGCCCGCAATTCCGTCACCTTTCGGGGAATGCAATAATATCAATACAATTAGCAGCAAAGCTGAAATTATTTGTACGGACCAAACTATATTAACTAACATTTATTTTTTCTCCTTGTTTTTTGAAATAAAATGAGCTCTTTTAGAGTTAAGCTTAATATTTTCAAAAGTATAAAGCCTTGCAGGTCGTTTTGAAGAAGATTTTGTATATTCGTTCAACTCAATCAAGCCTTCAGTAGCAAGCGCTTTCTTTCTGAAATTCCGCTTATCAAGCTTCTTGCCCATAATCAATTCATAAGCTTTTTGCATTTCGGTTAAAGTAAATTTTTCATTCAAAAGCTGATAAGCTACAGGGCAAAGTTCTAATCTTTCACGTGTTCTTTTCAGAGAATATTCAATAATTTCTTTGTGGTCGAATGCGAGCGGCGGAAGGTCGGAAATTTTGTGCCAACCCAGTTCCGGCGTTGTAACTACTTTGATATCTTCTGCACGTACCAGAGCAAAATAAGCACATGTTATAACCCTTGCATTAGGGTGTCTAAGAGGGTCTCCAAATGTATAAAGCTGCTCAAGATAGATATTATCAACATTTGTACGTTCTTTTAATATTCTTAATGCCGCTTGATCCAAATTTTCAGAGAGTCTTACATAGCCGCCGGGTATTGCCCATTTATCTTTGAACGGTTCATTTGTTCTTTTAACAAGCAGTACATGTAACGCATTATTTTTCATAGTTACAATAACTACGTCCACCGTAATTTCATGTGTTTTGGTTTCGTTAAAAATCATATTATCTCTACCCTTAGCTTAATAATATAATAAAAATATAATTTTACATTAGTTAACGGTCGATTTATATTAACAAAATTTAACATGAAACATTTTTTTATCAAATATAGATACAAAAAATACTTTATATATTTAAGGGGAATAAAAAATACGGGGAAAAATGGGATTTCATCATCAAATTAATAATAATATATTTATTGGCAGACCATTTATGCATTGTGGTTTCAGACCGGCATGGCATAATTGCGGCTGGAATGCTTTTAACTCAGGCTTTGGTTTTGGAATGTTAACATCTCTGTTTAACTTTTCAATGCCGGTTTTTCAACCGTTTTTTACATTTCCGTCTTTGCCAAATTTTAATTTTTTCAACAATTTTAATTACCGACAAACATATATGCCGTCTTATTTTAATCTTTTTACAAGCAATATGTTTTCAACGCCTCTTATGCCTGAATTTAATATAATGACGAGTACTCCGTCATCTAAATATAATAATATTTTCACATTTAATCTCAAAACCGGAACAACACCTCCGGTAACTAAAAGAAAGAAAACTCCAAATATTACAACACAATCGACGGAGGTAACGTCAACGAAAAATTCAGGGAAAGTTCTCACTAAAACAGAAATTGTACAACTTGCATGTGATACAGCAGATAAGTATCGAGTAGATAAAAGGCTAATTCTGGCAATAATTGATGCAGAATCAGGCTTCAATCCCAAAGCTGTATCCCCTGCCGGCGCAAAAGGTTTAATGCAGTTGATGCCAGCCACTGCAAAATCTCTTGGAGTAAAAGACCCGTTTAATCCAAAACAAAATATTGAGGGCGGAACAAAATATATAAAACAAATGCTGGAAAGGTATAACGGGAATATAAAACTTGCTCTTGCCGCATACAATGCGGGACCGGGCAATGTAGATAAATACGGCGGGATTCCGCCGTTTAAAGAAACACAAAATTATGTAAACAAAATTTATAATAATTACAAAAATTATTCCGTTGCTTAAACAAACTAAATAATCCATTGATGTTGTCAAATGTTTAATGTATGTTCATGAAATATAATTAATATTTGCGGAAAGGTGCAACAATGGATAAGGGATATATTGAAAACGGATTTATTGTAGATGTTTCAAACGCTAACAAAACTTCCGAAATAATTTATGAGCTTAGCAGAATTTTGGACTTGCCTGATGCCCAGAGTAAAAAGGTCTGTCTTAAACTGGGCTCTGTTAATTTGACCTCTACAGAACTTACAAGTATTAAAGCTCTTGTAGAATCTATGAATTCGGAAATTGAATTTATCAGCACAAGTTCAAATGAAACGGTAAAATCTGCCGAAGATCTTAATATCAAAGTTTCTGTTCTGGAAAATAAAGTCCCGACTCCTGAATTTAATGCTGATCAGGAAAAAGTAAATAAAGAACTTGAAAAAGCTCTGGATAAAATTTTTGGTGATGAAACCACTGAAATCAAAACTTTTGCACAGGAAGAAGATATCAAAAAATTAAAAGAAGAAGTTCCCTCTGAAGATGTTGAAAAAATAGCAAATATCAAACCCGAAACAATTAACCCTGAAAATCAGATGGAAACTATTGATAATTCAACTTTAGAAACTGTTGAAGATATTAAACCATCGGCCGAAAATATTGAAAATGAACTGGAAAATTTCAATAATCAGCTTGAAAATGCCAACAAAATTGAAGGTGATGAACTGGAAGATGTAGATTTTAATCTTGATGATTTGAGAAAATCTTTAAGAGAAACTGAAAAACTTCCGACCCTTTACATTCAAAGAACATTACGCTCCGGCCAGAGCATAACCTCTGACGGTAATATTGTAATTATCGGGGATGTAAATCCGGGGTCTGAAATTATTGCCAAAGGTGATATTACTGTTTGGGGAATTTTGGGCGGAATTGCTCATGCAGGTTCTGAAGGAAATCAGTATGCAAGGATACGTGCTTTAAAAATGAATGCTATCCAATTAAGAATTGCGGATGTGTTTGCAAGACGTCCGGATAATATAAATATTCCGTATATTCAAAAAACAGACACATTCATTCCGGAAGAAGCCTGCATTAGGAAAAAACAAATTATTATACATAAAATACATGAATCATAAAAGGAGAAATAATGAGCGGTAGAGTTATCGTAATAACGTCCGGAAAAGGCGGAGTCGGAAAAACTACTACTAATGCCAATATAGGAACAGCTCTTGCAAGAGCCGGCAAAAAAGTAGTAATGATTGATACCGACTTAGGTCTGAGAAATTTGGATCTTTTGCTCGGATTAGAAAACAGAATTGTTTACACAATAGTAGATGTTGTTGAAGAACGCTGCAAATTAAAACAGGCACTGGTAAAAGATAAGAAAAATCCTAACCTCTGTCTTCTTGCGGCTGCCCAAACACGTGACAAATCAGCTGTAACCGAAGAACAATTAAAAGATATATGCGAAAAATTGAAAAAAGATTTTGACTTTATTCTTGTTGACTGCCCTGCGGGTATTGAACAGGGTTTTCAAAACGCAGTTGCAGGAGCCTCAGAAGCAATTGTTGTTACAACTCCGGAAATGTCAGCAGTCCGCGACGCCGATAGAATTATAGGTCTTTTGGAAGCAAAAGAAGAAATCAAATCTTACAAACTATTGTTAAACAGAGTCCGCCCGAATCTTATCAAATCAAACGATATGATGAGCGTAGATGACGTTGTAGAAATACTTTCCGCTGATTTAATCGGAATAATTCCGGAAGATACAGGGATTATTACATCTACAAACAAAGGCGAACCTATTGTTAACGATGAAAAATCACTTGCCGGTAAAGCTTACAATAACGTTGCAAGAAGAATTATCGGCGAAGATGT
>CALUUR010000019.1 GCA_944324015.1 Candidatus Gastranaerophilales bacterium | reverse complement strand
TTATTTATTAAGTTGATATATTTTGTTTCCTTTTATATTTTAGGACCAGCCTTATGCTGGTCGTTTTTGTTAGTCGGATTGAATTGACAAATTCATAAACTCGATATCATCATAATCAATATAAGCTGTTTGTTTCATATTTCGTCCTGTTTTTATAGTAACCTCATTCAGTTGATTCAGTCTTAACAACCTTTTTGGAATTAAAATTCTCTGCCCATCTCCGTTTAACTGAATTTCTGCAATTTTTGACCCGTTAAAATATATCTCAGGCGGACTTGAGAAAGAGTTCACAATAGCATTTTGTCTTACAGCCCGTGCCATAAGTGTATCAATTCCAATAATAGAACCGATAACAAGAAAATTCTTTTTTGCAGCTGCTTCCGCTGTAATCATAAATGATTTTGAGAAAAAAGGGCCTATAGATTTTGCTTTAAATTCCGATGAATTTGCAGAATTAGCAGAAAAATTATCATCTCCCAAATGGAACATTTCAGAAGAAATTATAACATCCTGAATATTACTCTTTTGAATCCCGACAACAATTGGTTTTGATGCGACTTTTTCATCAATTGTGAGTGAAAATGGTCTATATCCGTCTTTTTCAACAGACAGAATTGTCGAATCATTAATTTTTGTATTCAGATGGAATGCGCCTTCACTATCAGTTAATGTACTGTAATTTTGTTTAGGGATACTGACTTTTGCACCTGATACAGGTAAATTTGTATCACTATCTACAATTTTGCTAACATTACCAACACCTGTTTTTGAAACCCCTCCTTCCATAACTGCTGCAAAAGAAATCCCTGTACTTAACAAAAATATCAAAAAACAAATAAATAATTGCTTCATAAATCCTCTTTTTACATTTCTGTATAAATATTCTATTAAGAATAAAGTTTAAATTAATTAATCTTAAAGAAGTTTATATACTAATTAAAAAAATTTTTAAAATTTTATTTGAAATTTGAAATGTTTTTGTTATTATAGAAAAGTAAAAATAGAATATATGCCGAAGTGATGAAATTGGTAGACGTGCTAGACTCAAAATCTTGTGTGGGCAACCACGTGCCGGTTCGAGTCCGGCCTTCGGCAAATAAAAAGTTCCTTTATCAGGAACTTTTTATTTATAAAAAATTTATAATCCCAGACGTCTCTTTAATTTAATTAAATCAATCATATTATCCATATACTGCGGACAATAATTATACGGTGTCATAAGAGGAGTGGTCTTTTTAAACACTGCAGATGCAGATTCTCTGTCATACATATCATTAACATAGGTATTTATAAGTAATATTAAAGAAACCGAAGAAGAATCTATAACCGAACAATATTTTTCGCTTTTAGTATTTATTGCATCATCTTTATTAACAACCATTAACACATTACAATCAGAATTTCTCTTCTTTATAAACTTAAATTTACTAAAAGGATTAACATTATTCACAATTAGCCTGGCAACCAATTCATCATCCTGACAAATATTAATCTGCTCAATAGATTTTTGATTAACCATATACAAATAAGCACCCCATCCAAGTGCTCCAACCAAAAGAACAGATAAGACTATAATTATTAATTTCCAATAGTTTTTCATAAACAACCTCTTTTATATAATATCATTGTTTACTAAAAAACAAAAATTTTTAACATTTATACACACTTAATACTTTTTTATTATATTTTTTGTTAACATATAAAAAAAACTTAGCAAAAATTTTTATGTTCAATTTTTTATTTTAGGAAATAAGGATTTATATATTGCAAAATACTATAACAAATTACAAAAGACGATATGAATTCACAAATAGTAAAACGGCTCTTTTAGATGATATAGAACAGCAGTTAAATAAAATATTTTCAGAGGAAATAAAATCTGATAATTCAATATTTGTAAAAGTAAATTCTGCCGCAGTGCATAAAATAGCATTGTTTATATCCGGCAATATTAAAAGGTCATGCGCAATAGGTATTGCAGGAGAAACCGCGAGCGGCAAGTCTACAATAGCACTGGATATAATTAATACCGTAGAAACATTTGCAGAAAATTATAATATTGACAATATTATTACAAGAATAAATACCGATGATTACTACTATGACCGTTCGGATATGGTTAAAAAAGCAGGCAGTTTCGCTGAATTTGCGAAACATTATGATTTAGATGTACCGGAAGCACTTGAGCTTGAACTTATGAAAAAACATATCACATCGCTTTTATTTGGGAATACTGTTATGCTGCCTGAATATGATATGTCAGGTACAGCAATACGACGCGATAACGTTAAACCGGCGCTGCCGTCAAAAATTATTATATCCGAAGGATTATTTACCTTAACAGATAAAATTGTTGAAGCTTTTGATTTTAAAATTTATGTTGATGTATCCAGAAAAGTTCAAAAAGAAAGATTTTACAGGCGTGCGGCACAAAGAAACCTGGGGGATTCTGCAGATGAGGTTTACGAAAATGCATCTAATAAGGCAAAAACTTATATACATCCTACCGCAGCAAAAGCCGATATAATTTTGTCAGGAGAAGCTGACAGAGCTGCATATAGACAATTTATAAATAAAATTTTATTTCTTATCACTGAAACACATTTTAAAAGTTTAGTTTTCGCTTAAAACTTCATCTGAGTTAAGGATTATATTTTATTTTAACTACAACTTTTTTAACCTTTTTAGAAACATTTCCGGCTTTAATCTGGGGTTTATGAGCCTCATGGGGGAAAATCATAGCAAATTTGTACGGCATTAAATACAATGAATCAACAGACCGCTCCGGAGTATAAAAAAACATAACATCTTTTTCTTCACTATAAAAATCAGAAACTTTTAAACCTTCTGTTGCTGCTAAATCAAGTCTTTCTTCCCCCTCTAAGAGCATTTGTATATCAATATACTTTTTATGAGCCTCAAACTTGCAGATATTTAAATCTTTAGTTTCATATACATCCACATTTGCATAAGAAGTATCATCTATAATATAATGTCCCGTTTGTATAGAAGGTGTCAGACTTAATAAAAAGTCCGACACCTTTTTTGAAATTATCAAATATTTAGTTATATTTGTCAAATTATCTATTATCATATTAGAAGAATTTAACCGGCTTAATAGTTTTTAAGGTACATTTAGCACCTGTGGTGGAAGCCTGAGAACATTTTGAATCAGTAGCTATAGTGCCGCAATATTTACTGCTTGTTATATATCCTGATTTACATGCGCCCTCTTGATAAGAAACACTCTTAGCAAGCCATTCCTTTTTACGACGTCCGCCATCTATGTACTCGTATTCAATACTTGTCTGCAAATATTGAGTGCTGTTACCGCCCATAGAGTCGTCACTGGAACCAGCATCTTTATTATAAAGAGGTACAACCTGACCGCTTAAAGTAATGTAGAAAGGATACACATCTTCCCATAATCTGGTATTACCTTTTCTACCGTCAACATCAACGTATACAAGGTATCCGTATTCTCCCGTATCAACAGAAACTGTATTTAAAGATGGCGGATTATAACTGTTACCGCCGCCTCCGGTTGTATCATCATTTGTATCATCATTTGTATCATCAGCAGAAGGTTCTTCATCAGGCTGACAACTACAGCTGGACGAATCAGCATTAACCAAATGTTGACCTGCAGGACAATTTGTTATCGGACATGTTTCTTCTGTCGGAGTATTGTCTACAGGTGGTACTTCATCAGGCTGACAACTACAGCTGGACGAATTAGCATTAACCAAATGTTGACCTGCAGGACAACTTGATATCCGACATGGTGTTTTTATCGGAGTGCTACCGCCAATTGACGGAAGAGTACCACCATTAGATACCGTTGCAGTGCATTTGCATACATTTCTACCTAAAATAACTACACTGGTACATCCTGCTTTACAAACAACAAAACCACCATCAGAGTATGTAGGTTCCTCAAATATCCAACCGTCAGAAGCATTTCCACTTACCGGATTTGCGTTTCCTGCAAACACCGGTTGTTCCCATAAACCGCTGAGAATCGGAAATATAGGTAATGGTTTTCTCATAAACATATTTACAGGAAGACTGCTTAAATCAGGAGTCGCAGTTGTTTTACTCTGCTGCATACCTACTGATGCTCCGGGCTTTACAGTTGAATTAAACTGTGCGCCTTTTGAAGGATCAAAACCAACTGTTATACCTGATTTATTACCTTCTATGTCAGAAAGTTTTTGAATTCCGTTGTGAAGATTATAAATACGCATTCCGTTACGCAAAATAACATCAGGAGTTTCATTTCCAAAATCTGTAGTAGACGGGCTCATAAATGAACCTTTACAAACATCGACTCCTGCTTTAGTATTAGTTTTTGAAACAAATAATTCACAGAATTTTTCACCATCACGCGGTAAAGTCCTTGCCACAGGAATACATTTACAATCCGGAAGATCTTTCCATTGCTGGGTTTTCGGATCACAATTTTTACTAAATCCTGCTATTGCCTGCCAAGTTCCGTTAACACACATTTGACCGCAAGCCGGAGGAGTATCATTAGAACTACAGCCTGCAGCAGGAGGATTAGGATTAGGATTAGGATTAGGATTAGGATTGTCCGGTTCATCAGAATCAGAAACCTGTTTACATGAACATGAGGTTGAATCCCAAATATATCCATCTGTACAAGTTTTTACTGACTTACATACACATGCTTTTGCTGCGCTATCCCAAACTTTTTTGGAACCGCAAGTATGCTGCATCTCTAAACCATCTCCATAATCTGCGGAGCCAGGCCGCGTCACTCCGCCACCAGTAATCATGTCTCCCGGATTAAAACCTCCCACCTGGCTGGCACCAGGAGGTTGATAACTATTTGAAATAGCCATTACAGGCTGACCCCATATAGTTTTCAACATAGAATAATAACTATTTTGTCTGGCCGCATTTGCAATTAAATTACCGGATATAGACGCCTGATAGTTTTCATCATTAACACTATAATCAGCAATCATTGATCGTGAAATATCTTTTAATGTCTCGTATGCAGAATAATAAGTATAAGATATTACCGAATCTAATTTCCGTTTGGTAACACCAATACTCACTGCAATAATAACAGCTATAATCAGCATTACAATAACTATTTCAGTTAAAGTATAACCTTTTCTGCAAAATGTGTATTTACTCATTTCACCCCCAAATTACTCTTAATATCACAATATAACATTTATATTATACCAAATTTTATTACATTTGAAAACCCCAAATTAATAAAACTTTATTTTATAAAATAATAAATTATTAAATTAAAACTGAATTTATATAATTGAAACTTTATACTACTCCAGTTCTTTAATAGCACACTCAAAATCTTCTTTATCCGGTGCTTTGCCGTGCCAGCCGGCATTATTTTCCATAAAACTTACGCCTTTACCTTTTATTGTATCCGCAATGATAACAGCAGGCCTGCATACTTTTTTGGCTCTTTCAATTGCATCATATACAGCCCTGATATCATGACCATTAATCTCGGTAACATCCCAATTAAAAGCACGCAACTTTTCATCAAGAGGGTCAAGAGATTTCACTATTTCAGTGCATCCGTCAATTTGAAGTCTGTTTCTGTCAATAATTGCTATAAGATTATCAAGTTTTTCATGAGATGCATGCATAAAAGCTTCCCAAACACTACCCTCCTGTAATTCACCGTCGCCCATCAAACAGAATACACGGGCAGAATTATTATCTAATTTTAACCCCATTGCTATTCCGCAAGAAATAGACAACCCCTGTCCCAATGAACCTGTTGCAGCATCGATTCCCGGGCATATCGGAACCGGATGTCCCTGAAGTCTTGAACCAAAAAGTCTAAAAGTCATAAGTTCTTCTTTAGGGAAGTAACCGAGCTGAGAAAGAACAGAATATAATATAGAGGACGCATGCCCTTTTGAAAGAACAAATCTGTCGCGATTTTGAAAACTTTTATCCTTTGTCCACTTAGGACAAATATTCATACATTTATGATAAAGTACAGTCATAATTTCGGCAGCGGATAAAGCTCCGCCAATATGACCGGATTGAGCATTATAAACCATTTTTAAAACATTTAATCTGTTTTCTTTACATAAATTTTCAAGTTTCAGCACTTCAATATCAGTTAGCATATTAAACTCCCTTTGGAACAAAACGTTCCTTCAAAACTCTTATAACAAACAAAGGCAAAGTAGGAAAAATTCTTTTAAACCTCTGAGGTTCTTTTATCGTTCTATAAAGCCATTCAAGACAAAGCGTCTGACATATTTTCGGTGCACGCTTAACCATTCCCGACCAAACATCAAAACTTCCTCCGACTCCTATAAATAATGAATCAGGGAGAAGCTTTTTAGCCTGAGAAATAAACATTTCCTGTTTTGGAGAACCAAGAGCACAAAGAACAAGACGCGGCTGTCTTATTTTTATATCATTCAAAACTCTTTCCGTATCGGAAAAATAACCGTCCTGAACATAAGTTATATAGAGATTTGGAAACTCTTTTTGAATATTTTCTTTTGCTTTTTCAATTACTTCCGGTTTTGCACCTATAAGAGCAACCGATTGGCTGTTTTTTTCAGCCTCAGCAAGCATTCTGTGAGCAAACTCAATTCCCGCAATACGCTTTATCTTATATCCATATATCATCAATCCCAATTGAACACCAATTCCGTCCGGAATAACAAGCTCAGCAGAATTAACAATCTCTTTCATATCCGGATTACTCATCATTTCCGGATTAATTGTTACAACCTGACCGGATATTGAATTTGCATATTCAACAGCGCCCTCAAAATCAAATGTATTTATATTATATCCAAGCAGTTGGACTGTATCTTTCATAAAAATATTATAATTTTAATTTATTATTTTTGCAAGTTTAAACAGATAATCATCTTTTTTATCAGAATGAAAACCTTCCGGAATAAAATTTTCCTTATACTTTTCGATTGCATACCTGTCAGTCATGCCTGAAATATAGTCGGTTACAATCCTTTCTATATTGTTTTCATCGCACAACGGCTTTAGCATATCAGTGTACAGAAAAAACAATTCCCTTATAACATTTCTTGCCTTCTTTTCTTCCAATTTAGCAGGAGAATCAACATATACATTATCAAACATCCATTCCCTGAGCTTAGTTGTATAATGCCACCCTTCTTCACTCATAGCTACAACTGACTTACCAATTGAATTTGATACAATTTCATTAATCATTTTATTTAATCTTTTACTCTGAACCGATGAAAAATAATTTATACAATCTTTTGGCAAATCACTTTCAAAAATAATGCCGGCACGAATTGAATCTTCAATATCATGATTTATGTAAGCAATTTTATCAGCAAGCTGTACAATCTGCGCTTCAGGAGTTTTCGGTTTATATCCCCAGGTATGGGTTAATATTCCGTCAATAGTTTCCGCACAAAGGTTCAAATCTTCCAAAACCTCTACAACTCTTACACTTTGTATATTATGATGAAACCCGCTTTTTACAAGTTCATTCAATACACCCTCACCGCAGTGGCCGAAAGGAGTATGTCCCAAGTCGTGCCCCAGAGCAATTGCTTCCACAAGATCTTCATTAAAGTCAAGCGCTCTTGCAATAGTTCTTCCGATTTGAGAAACTTCAAGAGTATGGGTCAAGCGTGTTCTGAAATGATCATCAAAAGGTGAAAGAAACACCTGAGTTTTATGTTTTAACCTTCTAAAAGCTTTTGAATGCAAAATTCTATCCCTGTCACGTTGAAATTCCGTACGTAAATTACATGGTTGTTCGGGGCGCTTTCTTCCTTTTGTAAATCTGCTTTTTGTAGCAAACTCCGATAAATTATTTATTTCACGCTCTTCTAATTTGTATTTGATTGTTTGTTCAGTCTTTTCCATACCAAAATTTTAACAAAAACAGGTCGAAATGTTATACTTTGTCCGGTTGAGATTTTATAAGGTTTTTATTGGTTAAAGAAATATCAAGCGAATATTTTTTACGTGCATCGTCAACAAGAACTCCAGCTTTATTCATAAGCCAGCCTGAAACCAAACCGAAAAGTAAAGCTTTTCCGCCAGCCACAAGTCTTGCAGTACAATACAGAGAAGTTGCAATTGCACCTATCGCAGGTATGCCGTATTTTATAGCAACTGAATATTTTTCATCTTTGTTGTCCGATTTGTTAAGGAAATAGCCGACTGTCCCTACAGTACCAAGAATTGAAAGCACATCGGTAGGAGCCGAGCCGAGTCTTAAATCTCGCGCCTTATCAACATACTGGTTTGTTTCTATATCAATAGCCTTATCCAGAGATTTTACGGCAGATTCTGCCTGAGAACGCAATCTCAAATACTCCTTTCTTGGAAGAAGACGCTTGTAAATCGTCAAAATTTCCTGAAGCTCTCCTTTATCAGTTTGAGATATAATATCTTCCACTTCATGTATATATTTTGAAATCGATTCTACAGATTCAGCACTATAATTATATTTACCGGAAGAAGCTTTAAATTTATTTGAAAGATTTTTTAAATCAGCAATAATTGATTGGTTCAAAATATTTCTTTGTGCTGACTCATTTTTACCGGACAATTTTTTATACTTTTCAAGATTTTCTCTCAAACTGCGAAGGACATCATTTGTTGAAGTATCTGCAGGGTTAACAAACTCCTGAATATTAGATACGGCTTTCATCGTAGCTTTGTAATTATCATTAATATCATGTGTGAAGGATTGTCTTAATATACCTGTTTTATTTGACAGCTTACGTTTTGCGGGTATTAAATAATCTTCGGCAATAAATGACTGCCACATATTTTTTGATTTAAAATTTCTGACATCTTTAATGCTTGCATCCCAGAAAAAGTCAAATAAACCGTCGCATGCATGTTGTATTTCCATATATCGTTCATTTCTTGCATTTATCCCAAAGCCTTTGCTGAAATTACTGTTTACAACTTTCATTCTTCTGGATATTTCATCTAATGCAGCCAGAATTTTAGGGTCATTTGGGTTTTCCAGCCTTAAACGTTCATTAATAACGGCAAAATGATCTGACAATTCCGAAAATTTAGTATTTGCTTTATTATAATAGCTATTTACAGTTTTTCTGCTTATTCTGTCAAAGAAATTTGTTATTGACTGATGTATTCTGCGTGTAAATTTTCGTTCACCGTTTTTACCCCACATCAAACGTTGAAATGCCACATCTTTTAAGGTGGTAAAATTGTTAACACTTTCCGTCTTAGCCTGAAACCCCCTTATTTTATTAAGCAAAAAAGTAAATAAATCTTCAAACTTTGTTCCTTTTGCAAGTTTCTTTTCCAGATTTGCTTTCCATTTATTCAAAAATTTAGCAAAACCTTTATTCGCACCGCCGCTAAGAACTGCCAATGTTCCAAAACCTATTACAAGGGCAGAGGCCGCAAGGGTTTTTCCGAGGGTATGACTTTTCTTTTCATTAACCTGTTCTACAAAAGGCGCGCTTATATAATAGCCGTTTTTAGGCTGTTTGAATTCACTAAATGCGGAATTTTGATAACTGCCTGCAGATGTAACCTGATTAATCATAACTTTCTAAACTTTTACTACCTATATTTATTAACGTTTTTAAAAGCCGAAAATTGCGGTTTTATTACATATTGTTAAATAGAAACAGCTTCCGCTATAACTTTTGCAGCCTCATTAGAGGAAATTTTATCAGATAAAAGCGATTTTACAGTCCCGAGTTCTTTAATATTATTTGTCCTATACTTGTCATCAAAAAGAAGTTTCTCTATTTCATAAGTAATTTTTGGCACATTTACATCAGCCATAAGAAGTTCGGGAACAATTAACTTATCCGCTATGATATTGGGCAGAGAAACGCGTTTGATACATCTTACAATCAGATAAATTAAATAAAATAACCATGGTCCTCGATAAGCAATTATCATAGGAGTTTGATAAAGGCAGGCTTCAAGTGCAACAGTTCCCGAGGCCAGAATTAATGCATCGGAAACACTTAATAAAGCCTGATTTTCACCTTTTATAACTTTAAATTCAGCATTTTTCAAATACCTGTCATAAATTTTATCCGGCAAATTAGGTGCATGTGAAATACAAAACTGCAAATCAGGATGTTTTTTTTGAAGGTTTTCCGCAGTTTTTATAAAAGTTTTCATTAAATATTTCAACTCAAACTCCCTTGAACCCGGAAAAATCGAAACAAGTTTTTTATTAACATCAAATCCGTGTTTTTCAAAAAATTCTTTTTTATTAGCTCTATCGGGAAGCTGTGATACAAGCGGATGACCGCAGTAATGAGTTTTTATGCCGCATTTTTCATACATTTGTTTTTCAAAAGGAAATATGCACAAGACTTCATCAATATTTTTCTTAATTGTATTAATCCGCCATTTTCTGCTTGCCCAAACCTGCGGCGGAATGTAATAAAACACCTTGATACCGGCCCTTTTCAAAAATTTTGAAATATTAAGATTAAATGCTCCGTAATCAATCAGCAAAACTAAGTCAGGTTTATACTCTTTTGTTAAATAATCTACTATTTTTTTCCCGAGAATAAAATGATTAAATATTATGGACGGAGATATTCCTACAGCTCCCATTTTTTTCTGGTCAGAAAATAATTTAACACCTGAGGCTTTCAAATTATCTCCGCCTACACCTTCTATTTCTATATCCGGATTAATTGAGCGCAGAGCTCTTACAACATGAGATGCATGTATATCACCTGAATATTCTCCTGTTACAATAAAAATTTTTTTCATATTATACAGCCATTATAACAATATCGTTTTCATCCGCAAATTGAATAACTTTTTCCTGATCAACAATAATAGTTTCATTAGCTTCCACTGCAATTAAATCAGCTTTATATCTCTTCATTGTCTTTAGAGTTTTCAAACCTATAGCAGGTATATCAAATCGTTTGTCCTGTGAAGGTTTAGCAACTTTTACAACAACCGCATTTTTCTTCGCAAGTTTTGAACCGCGCTTGATGCACATATCAGTTCCCTCTATTGCCTCTACTGCCATAATCATTTTATCTTTTATTACAACAGATTGACCAACATCGATTTTTCCCATTTCTTTAGCGAGCCAGAAACCGTAGTTCACGTCTTCCATCTGAGCTTCCGTAGGCTTAATTTTTCCCAAAACTCCTGACGGAATCATGAGGTTTTTGATAAAAATAGTCTGATCCAGAACTGTTATTCCTGCTTTTTCAAATTCTTTTACAATCAAAAGCATAACCTGATCATCATTAAGTCTCTGTGCTTCCTGCAAAAGCTCAATAGCACGCTTATCAAATTTATGCAATTGCAGCAAAACGCGTTTATGCACTTTACCCAAAAACGTTGCCTGTTTTATCTGTTCATCTTTGAGTATTTGTTCTATTCTGTTTACTTCGCCGGGATGGCAGGAATAAACCTTTGAACAATATTTTTTCAACTGTTTCAAATTATCATTTGCAAGAGAAATACATACAACATCAAATCCGTTTTCTTTTGCATACTGAGCCATTTTTACAGGCAAAGTCCCGTCACCGGCTATTAATCCTTGTTTATTTTCCAACATTAATGACACTTTTATTTTCCTCTTTTACTTGAATTATTATATCACAATTATTATCTTTTCAAGGCGTTTATCTCATCAACTTCTTTATCCGTGAAAAGTTTCGCTCCACCGAGCATTTTGGTATTAAATACAACCTGTGCGTAAGACTCAGCCAATTCAAGCTTTAAAAAAGCATCTTTCAAAGTCTTATCACCCACAATAAATCCATGATTTGCCATCAAAACAGCATCATAATCTTTAAAATATTTTGCAGTTTTCTCAACCAGGTCCATTGAAGACGGCAGCCCGTAATCCGCCAGAGGAATTTGACCGAAATAAAAAACATTTTCAGCCATAACAGGTTCATCCAAAGGTATTCTGCAGCAGGCAAAGGAGCTTAGATAAGGTGAATGCACATGAATTATATAGTTAATATCCGGACGCTGTTTATAAAATTCAATATGGAGCATTTTTTCGGAAGAAGGTTTTTTTTCTCCTTCAACCAAATTTCCTTCAAAATCCATTAACACAAGTTCTTCTTCTGATAAATATCCGTTTGCGCTTCCGCTTGATGTAATCAATATTCTATCTTCAAATCTTGCTGACATATTTCCGGAATATCCGGGAGTAAAATTTTTTATTCCGGCAAGTTTTCCATACTCTATTAACTCAAATTTTAACTCTTTTAAATTATCCATAATTTATATTGACTCCTTATCAGGATCTTCAAGTTCAATAACTTCTGCATACATCATTTTTTTAGCTTGAGATGCCTGAGCCTGATTTTCTTCATCAAAAACTTTCAGCTCAGGTTCTTCCCTTTCACTTCTTGCAAGTTTATCAGGATTTTTTATTACCATTTTATCAAAATCAATAGAAGAACCCTTTGTATCCATAGCTAAAACAAAAGAAAAATAAGTCTGACGACGCACCCAGTCATAACCGAAATTAATTTTAAAATCATCCGGTCCTAAAGCAATAATAAATGAATTTTCCTGAAACATTTCACCATTAGGTGAGTCACCTGTA
The DNA here is from genome assembly GCA_944324015.1 of Candidatus Gastranaerophilales bacterium. GTDB lineage: Bacteria > Cyanobacteriota > Vampirovibrionia > Gastranaerophilales > Gastranaerophilaceae > Stercorousia. The sequence continues at coordinate 17,252 of CALUUR010000019.1, read as the reverse complement.
AGTGTTAAAGTTCCTGACCATGCAAGAGTTAAATATTTATGGACACGCAAAGCTTCTCTCAAATATACACTTGCATGTCCGTACCTGTACATATCATACATCTGTATAGGAGTACCATCCTGATATGCAGTAGCAAAGAAACCAATATCCTGCATCCAGTACTTATATTGAGTATGTATTCTGGGGCCAATTCTCCCTACAAATTGGGTATCACCAGTGCCGTATAAAGCGGCACTGCCTTGTAAAACAAGAGATAAATCCAGATATCTCAGATGCTCTTTATCATTATATTTAAATAAAGACTGTGCAACCTCAGCCATATACCTTGTTCTCAATGTGCCCACATCTGCAGGAGCGATATTTTCACCATGTCTGTTTACATCGTTATTTTGCATATAACCAAGACCGAAACGATGACTGAAGGTTAAATCCAACCCGTCATGAATTGTCGAAGGAACAATAGTGCTGTCCTTATAAATCAATTCAGCCATATATTTAGGCATTCTCGGGCCAAAGAACCATTCATCCATATATGAATTAACACCGTACTGCATATACAATTTATCATCAAAGTATTGCTTACCTTTCATCATAAATATATCTGCAGATGAGCCATATCCTAAATCTGTATAGTTTGTTGCACTACGGTACTTTAACAAACCGCCAAATCCTATACCGCTTTTGTTATTTAAAATAGGTAAAATCTTTACGGTTGACCCGTCCTGTAAAGGAGTATCAAACACAAAACCAGGTCCTAAATACATACCCAGTTTACCGCGAGAACCGAATTCAGGATAGTTAGCCTCAAAAAATTCCCGTTTTTTATTTGTATGAGCAGTAATTGACGGGATAGTAAATAAGCTGAAATCACCATAATTAATCTGAGCTTTTTTTAAGGTAATAACATCAATGTCTTTTTTTGCATTTATCGAAATTTCTTTTGTTTTAATATGTACAGCAGTATCCCCTATTTCATCTGAAATTGAAGATTTATCTTCATCGTCAATTATCATTCTGTTAAAATTATTACCACCTATCATTTTTGTTTGAAAATTAAGGATATATGAATCTTTTGATTCAATACGGCCATCATGAAGAATTATTTTGTTTCCTTCCATTTCGGATTTTCTTGCATTCACAGCCATAAAAGACTGCTTCATATCCATATTTTCAAGGAAAGCACTTTCTTCATTCATATTAACCTGAATATAATCCCCGCAAATATGACTTCCTTGTTTGATAATCTCAACATTTCCATATGCTTTTAAAATGTTAGAATCTTTATTATAAACCATTTTATCGGCTTTTAAAGTAACATCCTGCTGCGGGAAAAACAATATTGGAGAACCTGTTGCAATTATATTTTGTTTTCCGTCATCATAATCAATATTATCAGCATCCAAAACGACATTATTTGTTGTAACCTGCTGTTTTACACCGCCTTCAAGTTCAAGAGATTGTGCATCTGATTCAGAGGATTCAGCTTTTTCTTCAATATTTACTGTTGACTTTTTTTCTTTTTGCCAGAAGAACTTTTTATCTTTTTTTGAAGAAACCTCTTTGACGTTATCATCATCTGAATTATTTTTTAAATTAATATTCTTTAAATCTTTATTTAACACAGCTTCATCTTGAGCTTCCTGCTGCGCCTGAAACTGTTTTTCCTTTTCAATTAATTCCTGAGTTTTTTTATAATCTTTTTCTCGCAAATAATTTGTAACTTTTATACGAACCTTTTTAAATACTGGAGTGCCTCTAACAGGATTAGTCTGATTTCCGCTTTTAACTTCAACTTCAGGCAGCGGCATAAAAGGTGCCTCATAAAATGTTTCATTAAAGGTCTTTTCCAAATCAGCAGGACTGTTTATAAGCTCCTGAGAATTTACGGAACAAGGAGCAAGAGATAAAATTAATAATGTTAAAAATAAATGTTTTTTCAATTTCCTGCCTTCTTAAATATAGTTTAACGGATTGTTAGGTTTCCCATTAATTCTTACTTCAAAATGAACATGAGGACCTGTGCTATAACCTGTTGTACCCTCATATCCTACAACTTCTCCTTTATTTACAAACTGTCCCTGCCCGACTCTTATTGATGACATATGCGCATAAAGAGTACTTGTCGGTTTGCCGTTAACAATACCGTGATCCAAAATTACTACTTTGCCATAACCGCCATACCAGCCGGAATATATAACTTTGCCTGAATTTGATGCAATTATACTGCCTCTGTTAGGACCGGCAATATCAACTCCGGAGTGGAACGTTCTGCTGTTAAATATAGGATGGGTACGCCAGCCAAAAGGAGAAGTAATTCGTCCTGAAATCGGCTTAACAAATCCTGCAGAACTTACTTTTACATTAGAACTCCCTTTGTTTCGTGCAATCATGCTTTGAATACTAGCTGATTGCCTTGCCAGTTCTCTTTCTGCCTGTTCATATGTTCTGCGGTCCGTTTTATATTTATTAATCATATTTTGATTAAGCGCTATAGCAGACTTTATATCTTTCTTCTGAGAATTTATTGCCTCAATTGACTGTGCCAGAGCAATCTTCTTAGCCTCCACATCTCTTTTCATAGCAGCTATCCGCTCTGATTTTGCTTTTACAGCCTGAATACGTGCGTAATCCTTTTTCAAAACTATTTTTTCAAAATAAAGAACATCCAGAAGTGAATTCAAGTCCTTTGCGGTAAGAATAAGTTCAAACATACCTGTTCTCTGATTTTTATAAACCTGTCGTATTCTTTTGCGCATTTGAACATTGGCAGTATTAAACTCTGCAATAGATGCTGATAAATCTTTTTCCATCTGGGAAAGCTGTTTTTCAAGCTGAGCGTATCTGTTTTGAGAAGTTTGAAGATTATTTGAGGCCTGCTCCAGTTTCTGCTGGTTTTTGTACAGTTTGTTTTTTTCAAGATGCTCAAGAACTTTTAAACGTTTAATTTTTTCATGTGTAACACGCTGTTTCTGTTGAATATTTTTCAACTGATCAGCTCCGGCAATCAGGTTTACATTGCCTATAAGCAATGCCAACACAACTATAAGTAATCTTTTTATAAAAGTTTTTATATTCATAAATCCGTAATTTATTTAACCAGAAGAGGCAGCATCATTAAACCTACAGTCCATGCGATGAAAGTCACCGCAATAATTGCGACAATAGCTCTTTGGTGTTTTCTGAAAAATTCCATCCTGTTCCCCTTTAGTTATAATATATAATCAGATTGTACTATAAAAATATTTGATTTGCAAAATTTTAAGAAATCTATTAATATTACCTTATGGAATTTATAGCAGAAATTGCCGATAAAAAAGAAATACAAAAACAGGATATCGGAATTAATCCGTTTTTAATAGAAAATAATGCAGACAAAATTGAGCAAATACTTGAATTTTTCAAATCAGAAACTTCTTTGCTTATAGTGAACGGTTTTATGGGTACCGGAAAAGTTATGGTTGTAAATCAGGCGCTTTCTTTTTTGAATGAAGATGTTATAACTTTAAAATATAACTGCTTTGAAACCACCATTCTTGACGACATTCTTCTTGAATTTTTTGACAATTTCAGAAAATTAACCGTTCAAAATGTAATTAAAGTTCCAAAAACAAAAACAGAAAACTTTACGCAAAAAATTAATGCTTACTTCGAATCAATTGATAAACCCGTAGTAATTGTTCTTAATTCCTTTGAACAAATTATAATTGACAATAAACAGGAAATTTTAAATTTTATTTATCATCTTTCCAAATACAAAAATATCAAAGTAATTTTAATAGGCAGAAAATTTGATTATAACGATTTTAAAACGGATTACGAAAAGATTTCAGTCAGCGCACTTGAAAAAGGCATTTTTGAAAAGTATTTAAAATCAGAAGATTTTAAACAGATAGGCCCTTTATCTGATGAACTTTACAAATACACAAGAGGCTACTATTTTTACACAACTCTTTCAATAAAAATTATGCAGATAAGAAAACTAAACCTGACAGAATTTTTATCCGGATACACAAAAAGCTTTCTTTCTTTTAACGACTTTATTCTGCGCGAAGGTTTATCACTTATCGATCCTGTGAGCGGTCATTTGTTCAGGTTTTTAACAATTATGCGCCATCCGGTCAATGTAAAACTTTTAAAAACGTTAAATCTCTATGACGCAGACAAAATAGGTTACTTTGTAGATAATCTTGTTTTAACACGTGAAGGTTCGCTGATTTATCTTCAGGATTATTATAAAGTCATTGCGGAAAATTCTATCGCAGAAAATATTGCAGTAAAAATTCATAAAAACTGTGTCGAGCTTTATAATACCCAGCTCCCTCTGAAACCTCTGGAAAGAGATTTACTCATATCCAGACAAACAATGCGCAAAGAAATTGAATATCACAGTATTTTTATTCCTAAAAAACCTGTATTGCCGCAAAAACCTGTTCCTGAAATTCAGTTTATGGAACAGAAAATTCAGCCTAAGGAAATACCGCATACAAAACAGGAAAAAGATGAACAAATCAAAAATATTTCTTTTGTTTTTGAATCGGAAGAAAATGAAATGGCAATCATGAATAAAATTGCAAATTCAATAAACAATTTTGTAGATATCTCAAATAAAAAATCAGAGGCTCTTGAAGAAATTAAAAATCTTCATCTTATAGATTTGATTAATTTAGCGAAACAGGAAGAAAAGAATTTCAACTATCCCAAAGTCGCAATGATTTACCAGAAAGCCCTAACTCTAAATACTGACGATGATTATTATACATTCTTACCGACAATGTATACAAAACTCGCAGAAGCATTTAAAAATATGTCTGACTGGTTCAATTCTCTTAAATACTATGAACTTGCAACCGAATTTTATCTGTCAACAGGCGATGTTGAAAAAATTGAAAATTGCAGATATGAAATTGCAAATATTTATTATATAACCTTTAAACGCGACAGGGCTGAAAAAATATTAAATGAAATTTTAGAACAAAAAGATAAACTCTCCGAAAATTTAGTAATAAAATCAGAACTACTTCTTGCATCAATAACAGGCGAGAATGTCAAAAATATTATCCCGGCAAATACAAATTTAATAGAAAAGCCGGTTCTTGCAGAACTCTACTTTAAACACGCACTCAACCTTGATGAAAAAGGAGATATCCAAAACGCCGTAACATATTATAAAAAATGTGTGGAAACTTCACAGGATCCGAAAATTAACACATATCTTTCTTCATCGCTTTCAAATCTTGCAACAATATATGATGAAGACGGGAAATCAGACCTTGCAGTCAAATACTTAGGCGAAAGCTTAAGACTCGACGAATTGACTCAAAATTATAACGGAATATATTTATCATCTATGAAACTTTGTGAGATACTTTCTTGCAAATCCCCGGATAAAGCTTTTGAATATCTGAAAAAAGCCAGAGCCTGCGCAGAAGAATTAAATGAAACATTCTACATAGCTTCGGCAGATTTAGCGTTTGGAGATTTTTACTATAATCGCAAAGAATTTGAACTGTCGCTTCAAAATTATATAAATGCTTACAAACTTGCAGTTAATAACTTCACAAAAGAAAATATTGCAAAAATAAAAATGCGTATTAGTGAATTAAAATTCAGAATAGGCGAAGAAAAATTCAACAAAATAGTGAAAGAAATAAACTATGAAAAATAAAGAGTTTTATGAAAAATATATACATTCTTTTCTTAACCAGAATGCAAAAATCAATTTAATTTCAAAAAATGATGAAAAATATTTATGGGAAAAACACATATTTGACAGCCTTGCAATCAAATATTTTTTTGAGAAATATTACACTTCAGGAATTCCTAAGCTTACTCTATTAGATATCGGTACAGGGGGAGGATTCCCGGCAGTACCAATTGCGATTGCCTGCCCGCAAATTGAAGTTTTTGCACTCGACAGTATAAGAAAAAAAATCAAAGCAATTGAAAATATAAAAACCGAACTTAATATAAAAAATCTGCATACTATATGTGACAGGGCTGAAAATATCAAGGGAAAATACAACATAATAACATCACGAGCGGTTGCTCCTCTAAAAATCATTACAGAGTATGCAATGCCTTTACTAAATAATGACGGTTACTTTGTTGCATATAAATCAATCAAAGCCGGAGAAGAAGTTTCAGATGCAAAACAAACCCTAAAAAAATATAATGCAAAAGTAATTGATATTATCCCGTATAATTTACCTTTAGAAGAAAATCATACAAGAAATCTGATAATAATTAAATCAATAACATAAAAAAAACCACTCATTTCTGAGTGGGTCGTTTTCTGCATCCTAATGGTCTCTTTTAGTGTTTATTATTTAGGAGTTTATATGTTTTTGGGGTTAATGAATTCTATTTATATTTAGTGTTTCGACTACACTTAAATCTTATGTAATTATTATTGCATACAAGATTTTAAATGTCAATATAATCATTTTATAAATTTTTTCTATATCCTGAAAATACGCATATAGTGTAGAATTTACACTTTACAAAACTTAATATATTGTTATCTTTTATCTTTTTATGGGTATAAAAACATGCGGCGAGGAGATGTTAACAAATATTAAGACATTAAACCTTCAAAAGGCAATTATTTTAAATTTATATACTTTATATATATAAGAGTATAAAATAGGAAAAATATCATGGCAATTTCTGGTTACACAGCAATAGATGCAATAAATTCATATACTAATATGACAAAACACCTTGGCAGTGTCGATAAAGAGGCAGCAACTTCATGGGTCGGAGCCAGACAGGGGCTTGGTATTGGATTTTACTGCTTTGCAGGAGAAGGACAGATAAACGGAATGCCGCCGGCTCAATATAATGAGTACGGAGAAGAAATTCCAAGAACATTGGATATGTTTGCATAAGAGGATAATATGGCTAACGGACAGGGCGGACTAAACGGAATAGAGGCAATAAGCGGTGTACAAGCCGCCTCAACTTCTGCTGTCGAAAAAGTAACTCTTTTAAATACAGAAGGCTACGATTATACAAAAGCCAGTAAATTAGGGAATCAAACGCAATTTCTAGGCATTACATCGCAACATACAACAGTAAAATTTGATTCAAACAATCTTGACATACAATTTAATGATGGTGCAGGCAATGTTGGTATGAATCCATTTTTTAAAGCACCTGAAACAGCTACAAAAGTATTTATAGGATAAAAAGACGATTCCAAATTCCGGAATCGTCTTTTTTTTTTATGCTTTTATACCATTGCGTATTAAATCCGCCAAACGGCAACTTAAACAGCAGCTTTTGATTTAGATTTTTCAATACAATCTATCAGAGTTGATGCTACCGTTCTTTGTTCTTCTTCAGTCAATTCAGGGAACATTGGAAGAGAAATTACCATTTCTGTATTCTTTTCAGATACAGGTAAAGAACCTTTTCCAACACCTAAGTATTCATGAACTTTTTGCAAATGCAATGGAATCGGGTAATAAAGCATAGCGCCTATGCCGCGTTCCTGAAGCATTTTGTGAACTTCATCCCTGTTAGGAATTTTAACTGTGTACTGGTGATAAACACAGTAAGTATTATCCAGTTCTTTCGGCGTTTGAACATCAGCACAATCTTTAAATAGCTGATTATAATAATAAGCGTGTTTACGTCTTGCTTCGTTCCAATCTTTTACATGAGGTAATTTTACACGCAAAATTGCAGCCTGAATTTCATCAAGACGGCTGTTTACACCGATTTCATCATGGTGGTAGCGAACAGCTCCACCGTGGTTTCTCAAAGCTACAACCCTATCGCGTAATTTTTCGTCGCTTGTCATAATCAAACCGCCGTCTCCCATACCGCCTAAGTTTTTAGTCGGATAGAAGCTTAAGCAGCCGAAATCGCCGAATGTTCCGACCATTTTACCTTTATACAGAGCTCCGATTGCCTGACAGCAGTCTTCAATTACGTGAAGGTTGTGTTTTTTAGCAACAGACATAATAGTATCCATATCGCAGGGTTGTCCGTAAAGATGAACCGGAATAATAGCTTTTGTTCTCGGAGTAATTGCTGCTTCCAATTTTGATGCATCCATATTGAATGTATCTTTATCAATATCCACAAAAACAGGTTTTGCGCCAACAATTCCGATAGCTTCTGTTGTTGCAACAAAAGTAAATGCAACGGTAATAACTTCATCGCCCGCACCAATATCCAATGCACGTAAAGCTAAGTGCAAAGCATCTGTTCCTGAATTTAAGCCAACAGTATATTTACAACCGATAAAATCAGCCATTTCCTGTTCAAATGCTTTACAGTTTGCACCCAAAATATACGAGCCCGAGCGTAAAACTTCACAAACAGCTTTTTCAACTTCTGAGCCAATTGTTGCATACTGGCGTTTTGAATCTAAAATAGGTATCATATTTCTCTCCTTTTTTTGCCATTAATTATAGCCTATAGTATTAGTTTAACACAGGTTTTCCATGCCTTTATAAAAGCTTAATAAATAAAGCCATATTGACAAATATTGAAAAATAGTAAATAATAAAATTGAAAATAAGAATAGGAGTTGAAAAATGTTTATAAAAGAAGCTTTGAGAGTGCCCCCCCCCCCGCAAAACATAAGTAAGACAATGAGTTTAGGCTTTACTCTCGCAGAAGTACTTATTACACTTGGAGTAATAGGGGTTGTTGCAGCATTAACAATTCCGAATTTGATAACAAATTATCAAAAAAAAGTTACTGCAACTGAATTAAAAAAAGCTTATTCAGAAATTGCTCAAGCAATAAAATTATCTCAAATACAAAATGGGGAACTTAATAATTGGAACTTTACATTAAGTGGCAGAGATTTTTATTATCAATACCTGCAAAAATATTTTATTAAAAATAAAGAAATCCCAAACAATGAGTTCAAACGTCAATATATTGTTAAAAATATGAATGGCACACAATGCACAGGAGAAGTATGGTGCACTCAAAATGATAGTTTTTATATATATTTACCCAACGGTTCTATAATGGGAATAATGACACACATCGGTCAAACAAAATATAAATCTGTCACCATAGATATAAACGGTTTGAAAGCACCAAACCAAATTGGCAAAGACTTTTTTGTATTTTCAATTACTTCCCCTGACGGGCTTGTTCCATATGGGTATAAAGATGGAGGCATGACTAGTGGTAATTTTGGCGACATGGAAAAAAGTAAGTTAACAGGCACAGACAACTATGCTTGTAATAAAGCCAAAAAAGGAATATGGTGTTCAGCGTTAATTATGCTACAAAATTGGGAAATTACCAAAGACTATCCTTGGTAATCTTTTTTTAATGTAGTTGATAAAATTGCAACCAAAGTCCAGAAAACAAACTGGATTTGAGGTCTGAAAAATACTGTATCAACCATTCCGTGAACACAGACTGCGCAAACTGAAATTACACAAGCGGAAACCAATATAACGTTTTTCATATCTTCTGATTTTAAAATAAATTGAACAGAATTTTTAATTAAGGTAATAAGAAAACCTAAAAATGCAATTAAAGCAAATATTCCGCTTTCAACAGCAATTTCCAAGAAAATATTGTATGCACTCAAAGCGTCAAAGCCTGTTTTCATGTAAAGACCGTATATTTCACGGAAATTTTGATTGCCAACACCTATTCCTAATAACCAGTTATCTTTAAACATCTCTATAGATGAATTATAGACGTTAAATCTGAAAGAATTTGATGAATCCTGACGCATTGCAAAAATTGATAAAACTCTTGCTCTCAAAGATGATACAAACATTAATGCAGCAGTTGCAAAAACAACAACAGCCGCGACTATTGATAAATAAATCTGTTTATAATTCTGCCAGAGATATTTTGCAGAAACTGCAAAAATTCCGAGCATTATAACCATCATTCCCATATAAGAACCGCGGCAACCGGTCAAAAATAAAGTTACGGTTGACAGAAGCGCGCAGATAATCCACGCCAGAGAAACGTTAAATTTTTTGTCAGCCAGAGAATAAGCAGCGAGTCCGTAAAGCGCAGGGATTCCTACAACAAAATAGCCGCCCAGCAAATTCGGATTATAAGGCTTTAATGTACCATATACACGAGTCATAACCTCTTCGGGATTTAAAGATGAAACATCCTGCCAGGTAGAAATTTCTTCAACATGCGCAAAATTCTGTAAAAAACCGACAACAGCTTCAAAAGAAATACATAAACCTATTGTTCCCAAAATATAAGGAATTTTAGATTTATTTTCTTTTAAATATTGAACCATTGAAAAATAAAATGCCATATAAGTAAAGGTTTTGAAAAATCCTTTCAAACTCAAATGAAATAATGTTGAGCCCGCAAGGCTGACTATTACAAGCATAAAGTATGCAAGAAGCCAAAGCTCAAAAGATTTTGCTCTAACAGTTATATCAGGTTTTGTTAATATTTTTACAAAAGTCAAAAATATCGTAATCAGCGCAACAAAACCTATTACATCCGATGACATACATGTTGATGAAAGAAATACAAAAATTATTGACAGAAAAATAAACTTATCAATATTTTGTAAAAATAAGCTGTTTTCATATAAAAATTTAGTTTTTGACTGCGTAAATTTTAAAATACCGTTAAACATCATCGTCTGTATTTAAATTACCATGAAATTTATCATCATCTGTTAAAGGCATAACTTTTAAGTCAGAAACAGTACCGGTAAATTTATAATCTTCTCCCTCTAAAGTAATAGGTAATCCCATTTTAATTTTATTACCGCCTACCACAGCTCCGTCTTTTGTAATTTTTGCAGTGTCAGTTAAAGTAACAAGTATGTCATACATATTTGCCTGTGAAACATCTTCTACCACCATAACCTTTTTACTGTTTAAAATAGGAAGAACTACTTTTTTTCTGTCAGCTTTTACATCAAGAATTTTTAAATCAGTATAGGGAACATTTCTTATACTAATAAAAGCTGTTTCATTTGCCTTTAAAGGAATTTCATTTCCTGTAAGCGTAACTCCTCTTATATATACCTGAAAAGAGATTTTTGAAGTTGCTTCAATCTGCTTATCAGCAGTTTGTCTGAAACTCTTATACGTAAAGAAGCCTACAGCAAGAGCAAGAATTACCCCTGCAATAATAATTATATCGACTGCTTTAAATCTTTTAAAAATTTCTGCTAGTTTTTCCATAAAAATTTTCTCCATAATTATTTATCAAACGGCTAGATATTTTCTACCGCCGCTAAAATTTCATCAACAGTAGTAGTCGCACAGCCAAACTGCCTTACGACTATACTTGCTGCAATATTGCCTATAATTGCTGCATAAACAGGATCAGCCCCAGTTGCAAGAGCAAGTGTATAAACAGCAGTAACAGTATCTCCGGCACCTGTTACATCAAACACTTCTGATTTATTAAATACCGGAATTTTCGTATAATTTCCATGCGGTCTGACAACAAACATTCCGTCTGCCCCACAGGTAATAATAACAGATTTTGCGTTTGTTTCATCAAGAAGTTTGTCACCTGCCCGTTTAAGATCCTCTTCATTTTCAATAGAAAAACCGACAGACTTTTGTGTATCAGGCAAGTTTGGAGTCATTGATGTGACATTTTTATAAACTTCCAACTCTTTTTGTGCATCAACAACAATAATTTTATTATGCTGGTTTGCAAGTCTGATTGTTTCCTGAATAATGCGCGGAGTTAAAGCTCCAATATGGTAGTTTGACAATATTATTGCATCGTGTTCAGGAACAGCTCTTTCTATCTGCTTTAAGACTTCTTCTTCAATGTCAGGATTTAAAAATTCTTTAGTCTGTCTGTCGATACGGACTATCTGCTGGGTTATTGATGTAGTAATTGAGCCTGAAATTCTTGTTTTAGTAGTTGTTTTTCTTGAAGGGTCAACAACTAAAAGCCCGCAGTTAACATTTGCGTCTTCAAAAGTTTCTCTGAGCTGTCTTGCTTGAAAATCATCCCCGCACACACCAATAACGCTAACCTTACCACCATTTAATGTTGAAACGTTATGTGCTGCATTTGAAGCTGCGCCGAGAATAAGCTTTGTTTCAGAATGCAAAAGTATTAAAACCGGAGCTTCTCTAGAAATTCTTTCGGCATCTCCGTATATCATTTCATCAATAGCCAAATCACCAACTACTAATACTTTCGGCTCAGTTAATTTTTTTATATAGGAAACTAATTGTTCTTTATTTATATACATAAAAAACTTCCTTCAATAAAAGAATGGTAACACAAACAAAAAATTTAGCAATTAAAAGTGTCTTTCCTTAGGGTCTAATATCATCTGAGCAAGCTTTTCAGCCCCGTCAAAACCTCTTGCCTTCATGATTTCCGAAGCAGTGAATCTGTCATAATCAATAAATCTGTGTTCTATTGAAAAACCGCCGTCCTGAATATTTGCAATAACATAACAAGCCTCCGGTTCTTTTGTCATAGGCCGCCCAACACTTCCTACATTAACTATCGTCTGCTTTTTATTTGTTTGATATCCGCAGGGAACATGCGTATGCCCGCAGAATATTAAATCTGCACCAGTGCCTTGAACCATTTCTTCAACTGTTTTCAATGGCATATTCGGCAAGATATCCTCATTGTTCCGCCTCGGGGATCCATGAACCATAAGAATTTTAACACCCTCTATTTCCAATTCTTTTTGTGCAGGCAAATTCTTTAAATATTCTTTTTTATCTTCTTCAATATATAAAATATCATCTAACAATGCATTTGCCATGACAGGAGCATTTGCACGCACATTTTCCAATGTTTCTTTTGTATATTCCGCAATCATTTTATCAGTATTGCCCTGTATAACAACCCAGTTATTCTGCTTACGAACATAATCTATAATCACTCTCGGCTGAGGTCCCGCCATAGCCAAATCTCCAAGACATAGAACTTTCTCGCACTTATTCTGTTCAATATCATTCATAACACTTTCAAGTGCCTGAAAATTTCCGTGAATATCAGATAAAACAGCTATTTTCATCATTAACCTCCGATTAATTATTTATGTGATATTATTATAATATGATAAACAGACGAAAATCAAAAGTAATAGAAATAGGGAACGTAAAAATCGGCGGAGATAATCCTATCAGTGTTCAATCCATGTGCAACACAGATACAAGAGATGTCAATGCAACATTAGAGCAGATTAACAAAATGGCAGAAAGAGGATGCGAACTTGTCCGGCTTGCCGTTTTAAATAAGGATGCAGGAAAGGCAATAAAAGATATTGTAAAAAAATCTCCAATACCCGTTATCGCCGATATTCATTTTGATTACAAGCTTGCAATCCAATGTATAAACAACGGGATTAATGCCTTGAGGTTAAACCCAGGAAATATCGGCAAAAGAGAAAATGTTGAAAAAGTTGTTTCTCTCGCCAAACAACAGAATATCCCGATAAGAATAGGGGTTAATGCCGGTTCCTTAGAAAAAGATCTGCAAGATAAAAATCTCCCGCTTTCAGAAAAAATGGTTCTAAGCGCACTCGGACATATAAAAATTCTTGAGGACTTAGATTTCGATTTAATAAAGGTTTCACTTAAATCTTCTGATGTTCTTACAACAATTGAAGCATACAGAAGTATTGCGGATAAAATTCCTTACCCTTTACATCTCGGGGTAACAGAAGCCGGAACTTTAAAAAGCGGATTAATAAAATCTTCAGTCGGCCTCGGGACATTGCTTGCTGAAGGTATTGGAGATACAATAAGAGTTTCTCTCACTGAAAATCCGGAAGAAGAAGTTACGGCCGGCTTTGAAATTCTAAAAAGTCTGGGACTAAGGCAAAAAGGCGTAAATTTTATCTCATGCCCGACTTGCGGAAGAACACAGATAAACCTTATTGAACTTGCAAAAAAAGTTGAGGAGAAATTTAAAAATCTGGATAAACCCATCACAATTGCAACAATGGGCTGCGCCGTAAACGGCCCCGGAGAAGCTAGACATGCAGATTTCGGAATTGCCGGCGGAGTCGGGGAAGGTATTATTTTCAAAAAAGGCGAAATTATTGCAAAAGTTCCCGAAGAGCAACTTCTTGAAAAGTTAGAAGAAATTATAGCAAAATCATCTGAATAATATATGGAACTTTTTTGTAAAGAAATTATAATATTATTGTATAAGTAAAAAAACATACTATAATAGAGGTATACATGAAAAAAAGTTTTATTATTTTAAGTTTAATATCTTTAATAACATTGCCGGCTTTTGCAGAACTTACGGTTGAAGATTCTATAAGCAGAGATTATCTAAAAAATCACGGGTATTCTGATGCAACAATAAATATAACACATAAATCGAGAGCACAGGCTAATGGGGAACCACTTGCGGCACCTGAAGAAAAAGATTACTATAATCAGCCGGTAGTAAAATACGTAAGGCGTTTTTTCATGTATCTTGATCCGTCTTTAGATGAACATAAATTTATGAACGACCACAATATTAACACAACTTCCAGATATGATGATTTATAAAAAAAATGCCGGGATTATAATTCTATTAGTGATTTTTAATTTGTTTTCAGCATTTGCATGCGCTGCTGTTACACAAGATTATATAAGTTCTGCCACTTTAAATTACTCAAAACTTAATCAAAAAAGTATAAAAGAAAATGCCGAAAAAGATTTCGAGCTATATTTTGTTACAAAAGATAAAATTACTGCAGAAAAATACTTAAACGCTGCAATGAATAAATATTATATTTTAACTCAAATTGATCCGACAGACATTGATGCATACATAAAACTCGGAAAAATTTATGATGAAAAAAATGTTTCGTATCTAGCAAAAGAGTATTTTTACAAAGCTTTAAATATAAATAAAGAAGCTTCTCTGGCTAATTTCTATTTTGGGGACTACTATTATAAACGTAATGACTACAAAAAAGCTTTGTATCATTATAAAATAGCTTATAATAACGGGGTGGCAAAAACCTATGATTTTAATTTAAAACTTGCAACAATATATGAAAAATTAGCAGATCTTTCAAATGCTAAAAAGTTTTATGAAATCTCATACAATATAAAGGCCGACTCTAAAGTTAAAGAAAAAATACAGCTCTTGAATGAGCTAAATTATGATAAATCAGACTATTATCATAATATCAGGGAGTAGAAATAATGAATTTAAACAAATTTATACTGGGCTTGGCATTTATATTTTTAACAAATTCTTTTGTTATGGCTGACGATATCAATCCGCTTCTAGTTGCCGGTTTCAAAAGTAAAAACAACAATGAACAAACGCAAAATATTCAACAAGAGCCGATTAGTCTTGATAACTCTACACTTCTTGTGGTTGATGAGGAAGAAAATCTAGCGCCTGTGTTTAAGAAATACCAACCCGGTAAAGATGAAGTTGTATTCAGCTATACAAAAAATCTGATAAATTCAATTGATCCGACAGCAATTTCTAACAAAACAGGAAGTTACCTTCCCGGTGCAAGAGGTATAAATCAGCTCGTCGTATATACTCCCAATTACGGACCGAGAACTAATACAAATGAATACGGAGCAGAAGCAATTGTTGAAGGGAATACAGTTACTGAATTATCGGGTGCTGATTCTCTTATTCCGCCTAACGGAATCGTGATAAGCGGGCATGGACGTGCTAAAAATTGGATGAATTCAAGTATCAAAGTCGGTACAAAAATATATATAGATAAAGATACAAATATTATTTATACATATACCACATCAGAAAGTTATATTTTTGAATCGGAAAAGAAAATATCAGAAGCCGAACAGATGTTAAACTATTATAAAAACGTAAGCCCTGATTATAATTGGAAACTTCCCGGCAGCTATATTGCCGATGCAAAAAATTATTTAAAAAAAGCAAGAAAATCTCCCGAAGATGTTCAAAAATATTCAAAACTTGCTATTGAAGCCGCAAATGATGCAATAAAAAGTGTGGTTCCCTATAAAAGCGGAGAACTAAAAGGAGTATGGCTAAGACCGACTGAAAAAAATGCAGATGCCATAGAAGACACTCTTAACAGGGTAAAAAAAGCCGGCATTGATACAATATTTCTGGAAACCTACTTCCATGGGAAAACTATATTCCCGAGTAAAACTATGTCAGCTTACGGTTTTACTCCTCAATATGAACAATTTAAGGGTTTTGATCCGCTTGCTATATGGATAAAAGAGGCACACAAGCGCAACATTAAAGTTCATATCTGGTTTGAAACCTTTTATGTGGGGCCTCAAAATCCAAAAGACAATGCACAAAGCATACTTGGTATGAACCCATCATGGGGAAACAAAATAAAAAAGGATGTTGATTCTGTAGACCCTTCTAAATCGACATCAGAACATAACGGATACTTTTTAGACCCTGCAAATCCTTATGTACAGGATTTCTTAGCAAAGCTGATTGATGAAATAATTACAAATTACAAACCTGACGGAATTAATCTTGACTACATCAGATATCCTAATTGCGTATCCGGTTCCGAAATTACAAGCTGGGGGTATACTGATTATGCAAGAAATGAATTTAAAATGATATTCGGTGTGGATCCTGTTGATATTGTAAAATCAGACCCGTTATGGCTTGAGTGGAACAATTACAGACGCCAAAAAATTACTGATATGGTAAAAAAAGTCGGAGAACTCGGCAGACGTAAACATACATATATAAGTGCCGTAATTTTTCCGGACAGACAGGCAGCTTTAAACAACAAACTTCAGGATTGGAAAACATGGTCTACACGTGGCTATTTAAACGGCTTTACTCCGCTTTTTTTAACATGCGATTCGAAAACTGCCAACAAAATGATGTCAGATGTTATTAACGCAAAATCTGCAAATACAGATTTTTATGCGGGTTTATTTGTCACATTTATGAGCGGAACAGATGAGGACTTAATAAGATTAATCCATGAAGCAAGAAAAGTAGATGCAAAAGGGGTAATTTTATTTGACTACGCACATTTGAGCAATAAATATATAAATACCCTTTCAACAAGCGTATTTGCGACACAATCACCATTTAAAAATGCATTTAAAATAGGCCAGCCGAGTCCTGAACTGCAGCCGGCATCAAAAAAAGGCTGGTGGATATTCGTCAAAGATTAAAAAGCTCTGTTCTATTGAACAGAACTTTATCAGATTTTAAGTTTCATAATAGGGGGATGTTATGTCTTGTTTGTTAAGTGGGTCAAAGGGGTTATTGATATCCTGACCGAACATACCTTTCTGTTTATAATATGGAGACAATATATCATCTTCGTTAAGCGGGTCTAAAGGGTC
>CALUUR010000018.1 GCA_944324015.1 Candidatus Gastranaerophilales bacterium | reverse complement strand
TGAAACAAATTGATTAGGCAAATAAAATTTTATTTCGGGACTTTTGCAGTCCCGCACCCTGCACAATATTTCTTTCTATCAAGTGGATGTAATTAAAGTTAGCTAAAATTCAAGCAAAACTTTTAACGTTTCTTTTTCTTTATTTTTTTCAAAAGCTTCAAGTGCATCATCTGCTTTGTATTTGGCAGAAATCAGCGGAGAAAAGTCTACTTTTCCTGATTTCAAAAGTCTTAAAGCCGGTCCGAACTGACCGCATCTTGAGCCTAAAACCGTAATTTCATCAATTACAATCGGTGCAAGATTAAATTCCTTTGATGCTGCAACGGTGCTTTTCAAAACAAGAACCCCGCGCGGTTTGGTTAGTGCAAGTGATGTTTCAAATCCGGAAACAGAACCTGTTGCTTCAACAACAACATCATAGACTTTTTCGATTTTCAAATCGTTGAGAAGTTTGGTTTCAACACCTTGCGCATGCGCAATATCAAGCTTGTTTTGGTGTTTACCGACAAGTGTAACATCATAATTTTGTGCATTAAGAGCAAGTGCGGTAATAAGTCCTAATTTGCCGTCACCAAGAATTATAACTTTTTGAAAAGGTTTAATATGAAGCTGTTCCGTGATTTCACAGGCTGCTGCAAGGGGTTCAACAAACACGGCCTGTTCATCTGTTACGTTATCAGGGACTTCAAAAAGTGTTTCCAGAGGCATTGTAAAATACTCTGCAAAAACCCCGTCTTTTCTCCAAATTCCTAAAGTGTGGCGGTCGGGGCAGTGGCGGTAAAGTTTTTCCGCGCAATAAGGACAGTCAGGTTTTTTACAGCCGTAGCTGATTTCGGGAACTACACGTTTGCCTAAAAGGGATTGGTCTTCGTCATTGATTTCTTCAACAACGCCGACAGCCTCGTGCCCCAGAATTCCTTTATAGCCCATATAGCCTTTAGTAATCTCGTAATCTGTATTACAAATCCCTGCAAGAGTTACACGTACTAATGCTTCTCCCTTTTGAGGTACGGGCTTTTTATAATCATTTACTAATTTTAATCCTTCGTCAAATACTACAGCTTTCATTTTTTCTCTCCTTACAGAAAAATTTTAGCATAAAAGTATGTAACGAAATGTAAATATAAACAATAGGTCGGACTTTAGTCCGACTTATTATTATGGAGAATGTCTAAGCTCCTTCTGCAACGACTGTTGCAATGAGTTCTCCATAGCTGTTCATAGAACCGTCGGTTTCTTCTACTACATATGAATATCCCTCTTTGCCTTCAACGGCTTTTTCTGCTTTTTGCAGTGCTTCATCATAATCTTTTGTTTCTGCAACTAATGTTTTTGAAAATTCAGAATGATTTTTTAATGTATATACATGATACATCGTTTAACCCTCCTTTTATTTGTTTAATTTTTCAACTTTATCTTTTAATTCTATAACTTCGTATTTTAATCTGTTCAATTCGCATTTAACAGGATCAGGAATTCTGTTATGCATAAGAACTCCGTTTTTATCTTTGATTTTTCTGTGTACAACTCTTCCGGGGACACCGACGACTGTTGAATATTCGGGAACGTCATCTACAACTACCGAACCCGCGCCTACTCTGACGTAATCTCCAAGAGTTATGTTTCCGAGAACCTTAGCTCCTGCCCCGACAATTACTCCGTTACCAAGAGTCGGATGGCGTTTACCGTGCTCTTTGCCTGTTCCGCCTAAGGTTACCTGCTGATAAATAAGCACATCATCGCCTATTATGGTGGTTGCACCGATTACAACACCTTCTCCATGGTCTATGAAAAATCTTCGTCCGATTTTTGCTGCAGGGTGAATTTCAATGCCCGTAATAATTCTTGTTATATAAGATATTACACGCGGGATTAAAGGGATATGCCATTTGTAGAGTCTATGGGCAAAGCGGTATGCAATTAATGCATGAAGCCCCGGATAGCATAAAATTACCTCAAGCAGATTTTCTGCTGCAGGGTCTTTGTCGTAGATTACCTGAATATCTTCTTTTACCTTTGTTATTCCACGTTTGAGTATTTTTAGCATTTAAGCGCCCTTATATTTCACTCTTCACTCAGATAAGTTTTGCAAATTTGCGTTTTCCTGCTTGCAATACTACGCTGTCTGTAAAGTTAAATGTATAAGCCATATCGGTAATTTTTTCACCGTCAACTTTTACACCGCCGCCTTGTATTAAGCGTTTTGCTTCTCCTTTGCTTGCAGTAAACTTTAATTCCACAAGAACATCAAGAATATTTTTGCCGTTCATTCCTGAGATTTCTTCTATATCATCCGGGATTCCTTTATTTGAAACTACATTTATAAAGGCTTCCTGTCCGCGTCTAGCGCCTTCTTCACCGTGGTATTCTTTGGTAATTGTGTATGCAAGTTTTAGTTTTATATCGCGCGGGTTAACAGAGCCTTCTGCGATTTGTTTGTCAATTGTTTCAAGTTCTTCTTTTGTAGTATCTGTGAGCAGACTGTAATATCTTGAAATCATGTTATCTGGAATGCTCATTAACTTCCCGAACATGTCAACTTCGCTGTCAGTTAAAGAAATACAGTGTTCAGGATATGTTTTAGACATTTTTACAACGCCGTCAGTTCCCTCTAATAAAGGCAGAAGCATAACTAATTGCGGATATTTTTTACCGTAAGCGGCTTGAATCTCTCTTCCTAACAGTGTATTAAATCTCTGATCCGTTCCGCCGAGTTCTATATCTGAATCAATTTCTACAGAATCGTAAGCCTGCATCAGAGGATAGAAAAATTCGTGAATTGCAATGGGTTTACCTTCTGCATAGCGTTTTGCAAAATCGTCGCGTGTCATCATCTGAGCAACAGTCACCTGTGATGCAAGTTTAAGTAAATCAGTAAAAGTCATTTTGTGAAGCCAATCAGCATTATTTACAACTTCGGCTTTAGAAACATCAAGAACTTTTGACATCTGTTCAAAGTAGGTTTTTGCGTTTGCTTCAACCTGTTCTTTTGTAAGTGCCGGACGAGTTTCTGATTTACCTGACGGGTCGCCGACCATTGCAGTTGCTCCGCCGACAATTAAAACTATTTTATGACCGAGATTTTGAAACTCTCTCAATTTTCTCATAACAACGGTATGACCTAAATGTAAATCAGGTCTTGTCGGATCCATCCCGAGTTTTACTCTAAGCGGAGTATTTGTATCATGTGAATACTGCAATTTTGCCGCTAATTCTTCAATCCCACCGGGCAGAACTTCTGCGTTGCGTGTTAAATGTTTTGCCTGTTCAATAAATTCCTCTCTTATTTCCATAAATCTTTCTCCAATTATTAAATTCTGTAAAATAATTATAGCACACGCAAAAATTTTTTTTACGCGTTTTAAAAAGCATTATGGACAAGATAAATAATGTAAGTTTTACAGGTATAACAAATATAGGATATATAAAATTTAAAAGGCCTACTGAGCTGCCAAATGTAAAAATAAATTCAAAAAGCATTTCAATGATATTACTTGATGATTATAAAGGCAACGATTTAACTGAATATTTAAATGTAATAAAACGAATGCCAAAAACACAATACGGTTATTTACATCCTGCCGGACATAATGCATTGAATATTGAATGTGCAAGTTTGGAAGACTGTAATGTTTTATTGGTAAACGGCAGACCTATAAAAGTTGATGATGAACATCTGCCAATGTTTTCATATATTGCTAAGTTGACCCGTACAATCACAAATATGAAAGATACTGATATGGTTGTAAATAAGACTTATAAAGATTATGCCGCGGACAGTCTTTTAGTATTCGGAGATAAAGTTTCAAAATTGCCGGAATCAACTTATTCAAAAGATGCTATAGATTATTTTCTTTTTGGAAATGTTGTACGAAACGGAGCCAAAAAGGTTAACAGTTTTATTCAAAATCTTATGAATGATTATTTCGGCGTATAAAAAAACCGGTTAAAAACCGGTTTTTTTTATTTCTTAATTTGTTATTTGATTAAGTTCTGAGCGTAATTGTACTGCCTGTAAGTTATAATATTCAAGCCAGGTAGTATTTTCATCTTTTAAAGAGGGCTCAGAAAGTGCTCTTATCCGTTTTTTATCAAGAGTTTCAAGTTCATCATGAATTTCTTGGGTTCTTATTGCATTTTGAATATTCAGCTGTTTTGTATCTGCTTCTTCCTTTGAAAGTTTTTTCCAGACACCGTTTTCTTTTGAATATTCCGTTTCATTTACGGCAATTACACTGTTATTGTAAAAAATTATTATTTTACCGTTGCTTTGCTGATGTAAAAGCTCAATCCAGTATTCATCAGTAATTTCTATTGCATTTTCAAAATTTTCTTCATAAAAACCATAGTCCTTATTGTTTTTTGTTCCGTAATATTTCATTTTTTCCTCCTTAAAAACCGTAAGCTATCCAGTTCATATTGTAAAATGTGCCTGTGCTTCCTATGTCAAAACCTGTCATTGATTGTATACTTAATCCGGTATCACTTCTGGTTGCCGTCCCGCTCCATCCGTTTTTACTGAAAAGCGGGCATGCAAGCCCTGAAAACGCGATAGGATATGTAACAACGGAGCCGCATTGTCCTCCCCATTGTATTATAAGGCCGTTTGGAAGTTTAATATATCCCGGATTGCCAAGAAGGTATGTCCCCACAGCTGATGACCAGCTTTCCCATTCGGAATTTGAAAAATTTCTTGTGAAAATTTCCGGGTTTTCCCCGTCGCAGTACCAGACCTGTTTTATAACTGAATCTTTATCTCCTGTTACAATTAGAATCCCGGATGCTCCTTTAGGGATATTTTCCGGAGTATAAGAGGATGAAAATATGTATGTGCCTTTTGTTTTATAATCGTTTAAGTCGGTATCATACTCAGTCACTGTATGTTCATTTATTAATTCAGTTTTATCCGCTTTTGCGGAATCAAATTGTTCAAGCTGTTCATTGATATCATTAATATTTTCGTCGCAGGCGGATTTATTAGCATCAATTTTATTGGCAATGGCAATAAAATTTGCATTCACTTCACTTGCTTTTGCCTTTGTTCCGGGGATAAAAGAATATGGTATCATTGAATTAGTCATAAATTCCCTTTCTGACTAATTTAATGAATTAAGTATACTTTTAAAAAGGCGTTTGAATAACTAATTATACCACATGTTTGCAAAATCCGTCAATCTTGTGCTAATATTTTTTTATGGCTATCGGTGTTGATATAGAAGATATTGCAAGATTTAAAGATAAACCGGAAAGTTTCATTAAGAGGGTATTTACTGATTTGGAGCAGGAATACTGCTATAAATTTTCAAAACCAGAAAGTCATTTTGCCGCCCGTTTTTGTGCGAAAGAAGCTGTTATAAAAGCACTTACTGCTTTAAATATCACAGGTGTACAGTTTAATGAAATTGAAATTTTTCATAATGAAAATCAATGCCCTAAGATACGTATTTTGAAAAAACTGGATAAAAATATTGATTTTCAATTGAGCCTGTCGCATGACAGATCAAAAGCAATTGCATTTGTTACCGCGGAAGAACAATAGCCTTGCTTTTTTTGTATGAACCCAAAAATCTCATAAAAGTTATTTTTTCTTTAATTTCCTGTATTGTGCTCATTATTTTAGGCTCGTGGATATGACCGTCAAAATTAACAATGAATATGTAATCGCCGAACTGCTGCTTTGACGGTCGTGATGCAATATATGAAAGATTTATGTTGTTTTTCATAAAGATTTCAAGAATGTTCAAAAGCGCACCGGGTTTATTTTCCGTTGAAAATGCAAGAGATGTTTTGTCGTTGCCTGTTGCTTCCGTTTCAAAATCACCTATTAAAATAAAACGTGTCTGGTTTGTTTTATCATCATTTATATTTTCTTTTAAAACATTTAGGTTATAAGTTTCTGCAGTTTTTTTGCTCCCGATTGAAGCATAAGTAAGGTTGTAATTTTGAAGGCTTCTTGCGGCTTCCGCAGTACTGGGTGCCTCAATAATATTTACGTTAAACGGTAGTTCATTGTGGATAAAATTCTGACACTGTGCAAGCGCCTGCGGGTGTGAAATTATGCCCGTTATTGATGAAAATTCCGTTGTTCTTGCAAGAAGACAGTGATGAATGGGCATGTAATATTCGGACAAAATTTTTATATTAGGATTTGACGAGTACATTAAATTATCAAGGGACTCTCTGACAGTACCTTCAATGGAGTTTTCTACGGCTAAAACCCCGAGTGTATCAGGCGTATTATCAACAAATTCTACCACCTGTTTTATAGTTGTCATGGGTTCGGGATAAGCGTTAATGTTAAATTTCTCGCAAAAATAATCCTTTGCCATTTCCGTAAAAGAGGCCTGAGGTCCTAAATATGCTACTGATTTTACTGTTTCAAAATTTAACATTTGCGATTACTCCTTATTTTTAATATGATTATAACAAATAGAGGGGACTGAGACAAGATGAGTAATATAAAATTCGGAACAGACGGCTGGAGAGCTATAGTAGGGAAAGATTTTAATCAGGGAAATGTTGAAAGGGTTACAAAGGCTATAGGTAAATATGTTTTTGATAATTTCGGACCGGATAAAAAAATAATTGTCGGATATGACCCGAGAAATAAGGCTGAGGATTTTGCAGCTTATACCGCAAATCAGCTTGCGGGATACGGTTTTAAGGTTTTGCTGAGCCATAAAGTTATCCCTACTCCTGTCCTTGCATATAGTGCAAAACATTTAAATGCCTGTGCTGTTATGTTTACTGCTTCACACAATCCGCCTGAGTATCTCGGGATTAAATTTATTCCGGATTATGCAGGGCCAGCAACTTCAGAAATTACAGATGAACTTATGCTGAATTTAAATACCCCGTTTTGCGAAACGGGCAAGGGCAGTGTTGAAAGATACAATTTTAAAACGGAATATTTCAGTCATATTGAAAAACTTATTGACTTTGACAAAATTAAAACACTTGATAAAAATATTATTTTTGACGGACTTTATGCTGCAAGTATAGGGTATTTTGACAAACTGTTGGAAATTCATAGTATAAACTTTGACAGTATACACATGTTTCATGACATAAATTTTGGCGGTGGAATGCCTGAACCTAAACCGAAATTCTTAAAAGAATTGATTGAAAAGGTTAAAACAACGCCAAATTCCGTAGGGTTTGCAAATGACGGGGATTCTGACAGATTTGGTGTAATAAATGAAAACGGTGAGTATGTTTCTCCGAATGAAATTATTGCAATTCTCTTAGTACATTTAACTAAAAATAAGAGGCTTAAAGGACCGCTTGTAAAAACTGTCGGAGCGAGTCTGCTTTTAAACAAAATCGCAGAAAAGCTTGGAGTTGAAGTTATTGAAACAGCTGTCGGATTTAAGCATGTCGGGGAGGCCATGAGAAAATTTAACCCGATTATAGGAGGGGAAGAATCCGGCGGATTAAGTATTCAGGGACATATTCCCGAAAAAGACGGAATACTTGCAAATCTCTTGATTCTGGAAGCTATGGCTTATGAAAATAAATCTCTTGTTGAGCTTCAAAAAGAATTATATGATGTTGTAGGCTGCAGATTTTACAATGACAGAATTGATAAACATCTTGAAAATTTTGATGAAATAATACCCCTTCTTGAATGTTATAAAAATAAGGCAGAGATAGGCGGTTTCAGGGTCAAAAATATTGATACAAAAGACGGCGTAAAATTGTACTTTGATGATGATACTAGCTGGATGCTAATCCGTCCGAGCGGAACAGAACCGCTTTTAAGGATTTATTTTGAAAGCGACAGCTTAGAAAAATTGGATAAACTTAGAAAAAGTGACGTCTAAAATACCGGCGTCTGCAGCTTCTGGCCAATAAATCCACAGCTGCTGAAAACATTTTAAATTTTCTTTCCTCATCAAGTGCATCCTGACAAAAATCATGGAGATTTATGCGTTCCTGAGGATTAGGGTTAACCTGCACAGGTCTTTTGTTCAACTTTTTTTGTATATGTTCCTGTATTTTTTCGAATTCATTGTTATCAAGAAAAATTCCGCCGCAGGTATAACATGTATCTATTTGTACCCCGAAAGTTTTTGTTTTTACCATCGGTTTATTACATACCGGACAAATTCTTGTTTTGGTTTCATCAACCGGCATGAAGTTTTTATTTTCAATAATTTTTTTTATTTCTTTTAAGGAATTATCTGAAGCTTTGCACTGCTGTAATTCCTTATTGTCAAAAAATATACCGCCGCAGTTATTGGCACAAATATCAATATTTATCCCTATATCGGCAATGAATATTTTTTCCATTTCCTGACCGCAGGCAGGACAGTTTATAACTTCTGATGTATCACTCATTTTTATCACCTTTATTTAGAAGTTCGGAAGCTTAGAGGTCAGGAGGTCAGGCTGTTATCGGTGCTACGCACAAGAAATAAATTATGTAATCAGCCTATCTTCCTACCCTCTTATCTTCCTTTCTTCTAGTTTGTTTCTGAGCTTTCAGACAGATTTTTCAAAATAGTATAGGAAGCATCCCATCCGTTAAGTCCGCCTGTAGCTTTGTATTTTGCGATTTGTTTAGCTCTTTCTTTTTTTATTTTTGCCTGTTCTTTTTCCCACTTTGCAAGCTTTTTGCTGTTGGAGTTTCTTTCATCAAGTGTTGGCTGTATGTATGCAAGGAAGTTTTTGTATTCCTGACAGCCGTATCCTGCTTTTACTTTTGAAGGATAGTTGTATGCAAGGTAATCATATATATACATTGTTCTTTTGAAGTTATTCGGCTGACTTTTCAAAAGGTCTAGAGTACTTCCCGGCATTTTCCCGAGAACAACAATCATTGCAAGGGGGTTATATCCTGCCTGAATCATTAAATCCACACCTGTTATATCGGCATTCATCTGATCTTTTTCAGACATATTATTGAGTGTAAGTTCGTTAGCTGCCAGTGCTGTTGTTTCCAGTCCCGTATCCACAAAACTTCCTGCAATCGCTGATGTTATATTAGAAACGAGTTTTTTCTTAGAAGCATTTGCATTAATGATTGCCCCTATTTCCTGAGCAATTACAGCGGCAACTTCGTTGTCATTACCGGTATACCCGAGATCAGTTTTCTGCACATAAATTTCGTTATTTGTGTTAGAAGTACTGTTAGAAACTGCTGTTTCTGTTACAACAAAGGTCGTGTCTGACGGAAGGCTGTTTTTTGATAAAATCTGTTTGCCCACTGTCGGAACTCTGTCAACTGCGCTCCATGTTGCTGCCAGTGAAGGTACTGCAAGCGATGCTGCCAAAAATAATGATAAAATTAATTTTTTCATACTTTTCCCCTTATATTATTAATGTTAATCCGTAAACCTGTATTTTATTAATGCAATTATAGCATGAATTCCGTCTTTCCAGGTGATTTTTTTGCCTTCCGCAAATTCCCTGCCGTAATATGATACCGGAAGTTCATACAATCTTGCTCCGCGTTTCAAAACTTTTGCCGTAATTTCGGGTTCAAAATCAAACCTGTCAGATTTAATTTCAATTCCTTTAATAAAATCAGCCCTGAAGGCCTTATAACATGTTTCCATATCGGTTAATGTCGAACCATATAAGATATTTGTTAAAAGTGATAAAAATTTGTTTCCCAAAAGGTGATGGAACATGAATGATCTTGAAGGTTTACCGCCTGACAGTCTTGAACCGTAGCAAACATCAGCCTTCCCGTCCAGTATTAACTGTATCAACGGTTCATAATCAACAGGGTCATATTCCAAATCAGCATCCTGAATAACAATTATATCTCCCGTTGCTTCTTTAAACCCCGTTCTTAAAGCTGCGCCTTTACCCTGATTGTATTCATGGTACAGAATTTTGTACGGGTATTTTGAATATAAATCTCTTGTACCATCTGTAGAATAGTCATCTA
This sequence comes from Candidatus Gastranaerophilales bacterium, assembly GCA_944324015.1. Classification (GTDB taxonomy): domain Bacteria; phylum Cyanobacteriota; class Vampirovibrionia; order Gastranaerophilales; family Gastranaerophilaceae; genus Stercorousia. The sequence continues at coordinate 23,844 of CALUUR010000018.1, read as the reverse complement.
TAAGAATTATTTCTTTCTCAAGCCCGCAAAAGTTTGCTTCTTCTACTTTTTTTAATATTTTATCAAGTGTAGCTGCCTCATTATAAACGGGAATAAGTATTGTGACTTTATTCATCATTAACCTTCTGTAAAAACAATTGTAATATTCTAAAAAATATTGTACAATAAAAACATAGAGTTGTAAATTAATTATAATAGGTTAGTGAATGGATTAAGAAAAAATGAGTGAGTGCGACAAAGAATTAATTAAGAAGGGTTTATCTCTTTTAGAGGACAGGAATTATGAAGAGGCATTGAATGTTTTTACCGATGCCAAGAAGTTATACAGCGAACAAAAATCTGATGGGAATGTTTCTGTTGCCTTGAGTTTTCTCGGGATGACAAAATATCTGCTGGATAAATCCAATTACTCAGAGGCATTAAAATTACTTGCTGATGCTGAATATATGGCTCAGTATTCAAAAAACGGGACCGCGAAACTTGTTAATGAATTTGCACGCGGGAACATTTATTTTGGAGAAGGCGTCAATGATGTTGCGATGATGCATTTTAATAACGCAAAAAACATTTCTATGGAAAACGGAGATGAGTTATCCATTATAGGTTACGTTTTAACCAGAATAAAACAAATAAAAAGCGGACTTGATTTTTCAACGCCTGTTGCAAGCGACCCTTTAGTTTCTCTTGTAAAAATCGGGCGTTCAATCAGTGCGGTAACTGATATTGACGTTTTATTAAGAGTTATAGCTGAAGAAACTCGTATTGCAATTCAAGCTGACAGATGTACGGTATTTTTGCTTGACAAAGAAAAAGATGAACTGTGGAGCAAGGTTGCACTCGGAATGGACAGTCAGGAGATAAGATTTCCTGCTGACAAGGGGCTTGCCGGATATGTAGTTAAAACCGGAGAACCGCTTAATATTCCTGATGCATACAATGACCCGAGATTTAACCCTGATGTTGATAAGGAAACAGGGTACAAAACAAAAACAATTCTTTGTTTGCCTATCAAAAATAATAATAAAGAAATTATCGGTGCATTTCAGGTTTTGAATAAGAAAGGCGGAGTGTTCACCAAGGGTGATGAAGATTTGCTTGTTGCAATCGGCGGAAGTGCATCTATAGCGTTAGAAAATGCTCAGCTTTTTGAACAGCAGAAAGAACTTTACAAAGAACAGAAAGAACTTTTTGAAAGTTTTATCAATACACTTGCAGCCTCTATCGATGCGCGTGATAAGATTACGGCAGGTCATTCAAGCAGGGTAAAACTATATTCCATGCTTCTTGTTGAGGCACTTGGATGTGACGAGAAATTTAAAGAACTCGTCGAACGTGCTGCAATACTTCATGATATCGGGAAAATCGGTATCAGAGATACTGTTCTGCAAAAAGAAGGTAAATTGACTCCGGAAGAATACAAGCATATTCAGGAGCACGTGCAGATAACACATAATATTCTCGACAAAATTTATATGTCGAATGACTTTAAGATGATAACCGAAATTGCCTGCTCTCATCATGAAAAGTATGACGGAAGCGGCTATTACAGGCATCTTAAGGGAGAAGATATCCCTTACGGCGGAAGAATACTTGCTGTAGCGGATGTTTTTGATGCTATAACTTCACGGCGCCATTATCGTGATAAAATGCCTATTCAAAATGTAATTGATATTTTACTTGAAGGTAAGAACAAACACTTTGACGGCAATCTTGTTGATGTGTTTTTAAAAATTCCTGCTGATAAAATTATTAAAGTATTTTTAACGGAAAATCACCACTGTTTTAAAGAAGAAGATCAGGAAACCCTGAGTCATTATAATCTTTTGGACATTCACGATTTTATCATTAATGAAAATGCAGATGACAATCAAAAGCATATTGCGGAATTATTTAATTTTTATTATTCTGGTAATATAACAGAGAACGGGGAACAAAATTAATTGATACAAAAAATATTATTTACAGCTGCAATAACTTATTTACTTACAAGCCCTGTTTTTGCAGACGGGTTTGACAGTATCAAACCTGCAAATCCGTTTGAAGAAAACTCTGTTCCTGTAAATACTATTGCCCTGCCTTTAAAAAAAGCTACACTTACTCATAACAGTATTCATAACCAGTATGTAATAGCTTTTGACAGATTTATGCAGAGTAATGTCAAATCTGCATACAGAAATTTTAAAGTATTAATTGAAACAATGGAGCCTAATGACTACGGCTATATGCAGGTTGCCGAGCGAATGGCGGATATAGGCTTTTTTAATCTTTCGGAAACTGCTGCTTCAAAAATTGAGGATAAAGCGCTTTCTGATTTTTTGACAGGTGATATTAAAATCTATTATTATCCATCTAAAAAGCTGAAGCCTGATGATGAAATGTATTTGGGAGAAGTCTTTTCAAACATAATTTATAACGATCAAAGCCGCGAAGCGACTGCTGAACTTGTTAAAAATACATCACTTCTTGCTGAATCTGATTATGCAAATTATGTTGCCGCTTTGGGATATTTGAAATCAAATAATATCGCAAGTGCGGATATTTATATTGATGAAGCAATTAAAAAAAATCCGCAGAATATAAATTATAAAAAGCTGAAAGCCGAAATTTTGTCACAGGGCAAAAAACCTAAAAATGCACTTAAGCTTGTTGAATATTTGAAATCGCAAAAATTCTACACAACTGACTTTATAAGAAAAGCAAATTCACTTGAACAGTATGTTCTTTACAAATCAGAAAAAGATTACGCAGACAAAATGTACCATCTCGGCTACTATTATTATTATGAAGGCGAACTTGCAAAATCAATAAGAAGCCTTCAGGGAGCCGTAACATCAAAGAAAAAATATAATAAACTGGTATATGCTCTTATGGCGCGTGTATATTTTGATATGCAGGATTATGAAAAAGCTCAGGATAACGCTTTGAAAGCTGAAAAGCTTGATTCAAATAACCCTATGACTCTACTCGTTCTTGGAGATTTAAGCTACAGAAATAAAGATTTTAAAGAGGCTCTGAAATATTATAAAGATGCAGAATCCAGTGATAAAAATTCATGGATATGCCCTGTTAAAATCGCACAAACTTATGAACAGCTGGGGAAAGAAAAAAAGGCCGTTGAGATTTATGAAAAAGTTTTAAAAACATATTCTGATGCCTATGCTGCATACTACAAAGTAGCATTGAAAGATAAATCAAAAGAACTTGCTTATCTAAAAAAAGCCATTGCAATAAATATGAATTATAAAGATGCATGGATTGATTTAGGTCGTGTTGCAATAGAACGCAGGAATTATGCTGATGCCTCAGTATATCTTGGTATTGCAAACTATATTGACGAAAATGATTTTAGATATTATTATTATCAAGGGTTGATTGCGAAAAATCAGGGAATGAAACAGGATGCTGTTCAATATTTTAAAAAATCTCTGGCAATAAATCCCGATTACCAGCCTGCAAAAGAGGAATTAAGCTTATGAAAAAAAATATTCTTATAGTAGAAGACCATGAATTAACAAGATTCGGATTAAAAACCACATTTGAAAATGTTGATTATGTGGATAATATATATGAAGCTGATTCTGCCGAAGCTGCAATAGAAATTTTTAATAACAACAATATTGATGTTATTATTATGGATTTGGGGCTGCCTAACATGAACGGTATTGAGGCAACAAAACAAATTCGTTCATCAAACAAAGATGTAAAAATTGTAATTTTAACTTCGCATAATGATGAAAAAGAAGTTTTGAACAGCTTAAAAGCCGGTGCCAATGCTTATTGCTCAAAGGAAATTAATCCTCAAAGACTTGTTCAGGTTGTACAATCGGTTGCAGACGGCGCAGCCTGGTTTGACCCGAGTATTGCCCATATTGTTTTGAAGGCCAGTACAAACTCTCCGGCTTTTGATACGGAAACAAACAGAAAAGATTACGATCTTACCTCACGTGAAGCACAGATTTTAAAACTTATGACAGAAGGCTACAGCAACATGGAAATTGCTCAAATTCTTGTTATAAGTATTAATACAACAAAAGCTCATGTCGCTAATATTTTACAGAAACTAGAAGTTGATGATAGGCTTCAGGCAGCCCTGAAAGCTTTAAAAAATAAAATAGTTTAATAATTTTAAAGGAATAAAATAAATGTCTGAATTGACAAGAGTTTTACTCGTTGATGACAATTCCAAATATTTAAAAGATGCTCTGCCTTTTTACGGATATGAAGTCACTACGGCTTGTGACGGTATTCAGGCTTTGAAAATATTATCAAAGAATAACGAATTTGACATTGTTCTTTTGGATGTTATGATGCCTAATATGGACGGATGGGAAACTTTAAAATCCATTCGTGCGTCTGAAAAAACAAAAAATTTACCTGTTATAATGCTTACAGCGGTAAATGATGAACAAAAAATGATTTCAGGCTTAAAAATCGGAGCCGATGATTATATTGTAAAACCGTTTATTTTACCCAACCTTTTGGCGCGGATGGAAGCTGTTTTAAGGCGTTCGCAAAGATTTGTAAAACCTGCTGAAACCGCTGTTCCGGCACTATCTGCTGATATTTTGACATCAAGAGAAAAAGAAGTGTTACAAATGATAACAAAAGGGGCAAGTAATAAACAGATAGCAGACAAAATGTTTGTGAAAGAGGTTACTATCAAAACACATTTGAACAGTATTTATAAAAAGTTAAAGGTAGCAAACAGAACCCAGGCGGTTCTTCTTGCTGTTCAGACGGATTTAGTTAAATAGAAATAAGGAGAATTTATAAATCATGATTGATTATACTAAGGAAGAATTAATTGAATTATTAAGAAAGAACCCCGAAAAATTTAATGAATGGAAAGCGGAGCAGGAGGAAGTTGACCTGTCGGAAGTTGATTTTTCCGGTATAAATCTTTCTGAAATTGATCTTTCTGATGCTGATTTAAATTCCAGTTCATTTGCGGACTGTAATTTGTCGCTGGTTAATTTTACAAATGCTGACTTGACATCAGTAGATTTTACGCGTGCAAGAGTTTTGGAATGCGATTTTACAGATTCACTTTTAACAGGCGCTGACTGCAGTTATGCATCTATGACTTATTGCAACTTCTCTGATTCCGATATGGCAGGATGTATTTTGTCGGAAACTGATTTGAGTAATTCGGATTTATCTGCCAGTCAGAACTTAAATTCAAGCAGATTTGATGAAGATACAGTATGGCCGGATGACGACATGCTTCCCGAAGATTTTGACGGTACCGGACACAGAGATTTGTCTGCTCTTCAAGATGAAGAAGATGATATGGTATCATCCGACTGGTAAGAAAATTTTTTAAGAATAAAAAAGCGGAAAGATTCCTTTCCGCTTTTTTATTTCTAAATCTTGACTAGCTCCTTTCAGCACGTACAATAGTCTTGTATATAACCGAAGGGAGTATAGAAAAATGTTGGATCGTATACAAATTACAAAAGAAGTAGAAGAAATGTGCTGCGTTAAACGCGGTGTTAAAGGCGAGCCTGCTCCTATCCCTCAAGAAGGTGATTGGACAAAAGTTAAAGAAATTAAAGAAATTTCAGGCTTGACACACGGTTGCGGATGCTGTGCTCCGCAGCAAGGTACCTGTAAATTAACTCTTAATGTTAAAGACGGTATTATTCAGGAAGCTTTAGTTGAAACTATCGGATGTTCCGGTATGACTCACTCTGCTGCTATGGCAGGTGAAATCCTTCCGGGTAAAACTATTCTTGAAGCTTTGAATACTGACCTTGTTTGTGACGCTATCAACGTTGCTATGAGAGAATTGTTCTTGCAGATTGTCTACGGCAGAACCCAGACAGCTTTTTCTGACAACGGTTTGCCTGTAGGTGCCGGACTTGAAGATTTGGGTAAAGGTTTACGCTCTCAAGTTGGTACAATCTATTCAACTAAACAAAAAGGGCCAAGATATCTTGAACTCGCTGAAGGATACGTTCTTGAACTCGGTCTTGATAAAAATGATGAAATTATCGGATACAAATTCGTTCACATGGGCAAATTTATGGATGCAGTTAAAAAAGGCATGGATCCGAAAGAAGCTCTTGAAAAATTCACAAGCACTTACGGCAGATTTGCTGAAGCTGTGAAGAAAATTGATCCGAGAGTTGAATAGTTTCTTTTCTCCTCGCCCCTTGAGGGAGAGGGAAGAATTTGTCAGTGAGCTTTTGTGAACTTACAAATTCGGGTGAGGGGTTTATAAAAAGTTTTCCCTCATAATGTGTTTTAAATCTTAAAAATCAGGTTAGAGCGCATAAATAAAATAAGTTATAAATTAAGAGGAAAATAAAATGACAGTAAAATTTGAAGGACAAGACAGACGTCAGGCAAAATTGAACAAATTGTTACCTGAATACGGCTTCAAATCTTTAGAAGAAGCTCAGGAACTTTGTAAATCAAACGGAATTGACGTTGAAGCTATTGTTAAAGGAATTCAGCCTATTGCATTTGAAAATGCTGTTTGGGCTTATACTTTGGGTGCTGCAATTGCACTTAAAAAACAGGCTAAAGATGCAGCAGAAGCTGCAAGCTTGATTGGTGAAGGCTTACAGGCTTTCTGCGTACCGGGTTCTGTAGGCGACACAAGAAAAGTTGGTATCGGTCACGGTAATTTGGCAGCTATGCTTTTAAGAGAAGAAACTCAGTGTTTCTGCTTCTTAGCAGGCCACGAATCATTCGCAGCTGCTGAAGGTGCTATCGGTATCGCAAGAAACGCTAACAAAGTAAGAAAAAATCCTTTAAGAGTTATCTTGAACGGTTTGGGTAAAGACGCAGCTTATGTAATCTCAAGAATTAACGGTTTTACATCTGTTGAAACAAAATATGATTACAAAACAGGTGAATTAAAAGTTGTTAAAGAACAGAGATTTTCAGAAGGTGAAAGAGGCGAAATCAGATGCTACGGTGCTGATGATGTATCAGAAGGTGTTGCTATCATGATTAAAGAAGGTGTTGATGTTTCTATCACAGGTAACTCAACTAACCCGACTCGTTTCCAACATCCTGTAGCAGGTACTTACAAAAAATGGTGCTGGGAAAACGGAAGAAAATACTTCTCAGTAGCATCAGGCGGCGGTACAGGAAGAACATTACACCCTGATAACGTAGCAGCAGGTCCTGCTTCTTACGGTATGACAGATACTATGGGAAGAATGCACGGTGATGCTCAATTCGCAGGTTCATCATCAGTTCCTGCACACGTAGAAATGATGGGTATTATCGGTATGGGTAACAACCCGATGGTAGGTGCAACTGTTGCAGTTGCAGTTGCTGTAGATCAGGCTTTACGTAAATAGTAAATTGTATTAAAAATAACAATTCCCGCTTAAATAGAGCGGGAATTTTTTTATACCTCATCCCCGGCCCTTCTCCTTTGCAAAGGAGAAGGGAGTAAAATTTTCCCTCTCCTTAAACCCTAATGCAGTTATATAAATTATTTACATAAATTGTCGCATAGGGTGAAAAAAGGAGAGGGTTAGGGTGAGGTTTAAATGTAACAGAATGTAAATTTAAATTTTAAAATGCCTGAAACTTTGATATAATCCCTCATAGGATAGGATAGGATAGGATGTATTGCCCCTGTAGCAATTATTTCTCCGGCAATTTTTTAATTAAATTATAGGGGAAATTAAAAAGGAGAATATTTATGGGTGACACATTTGATACTGTGATTACGGCAAGTCCGTTGGGTTGGGCATATAGCTCTTACAAAAATTTGTCTGAAGGGAAAAAAGATCCTTTACTTTCAACAATGCCTATTTTTAATATGGCTTACGAATTGCCAAAAGCTGTTGAGAAAAATTATGATACAAGTTTATTCAAATTTTGGACAGAAATACCTGATTGCAGTTATGTTGAATGGTTAAAAAGAAAAGAAAATCAAACACAACCAAAGGTTGAAAGAATTCCTGAAAATTTGACAAGCGAAGAACGGGTAGATTTTATCAAGGAAAGCGGTGCAACAGGTTTAACAACTAATAATCCTGCAGAAAAAAGTAATTCTGCTGCCGGTTGGTTAACTGCCGGAGGAATTTTGTGTGCTGCTGCTGTTGCTGCTGACGTTATTTTTGCTAAAGGGAAGCATATTAAAGGAAGTACAAAATATTTTAAAAAATCTCCGTCAACAAAAACAGGTGCCGGTCAAAAAATAAAATCTTTATCTGTTCCGCTCGCTTCTTCGTCCCGAAAAGTTAAATTCAACTCTATTGAAGAAGCTCATGTACATTTCAGAAATATGGGTATAGATGTTGATTTTTCTAAATGCCGTAATTTGGATGATCTGGCATCAATTAATGATGAGCTCGTAAAGATAAAAGATCTTGGTATTGATTCTCAGATAAAGTCTATAACAATTACAAATTTTGATAAACAAAGTATTACACAGGCTGTCAGAAAAAAAGGCGTTTTATCGGAATTGCCGGAAGGTGATATTTCAGGAGCTTACGGTATGTCGCTGAACGGGCATATATTTTTGAACCCTAACGGGCGTAAAGTTATGCAAAACGGTTCTGAGGTTTTTAAGCATGAATTCGGGCATTACCAGAGGAACGTTGTTCAAAATAATTTTATCAAAAAATGGAATCTGGAAAATCCTGAGGCAAAAATCAGTGCAAGTGACATAATTGAACAAATTGCACATAAAAATAATATATCTAAAGAAGAAGTGGTTGAAAAATTGACATCGAAGCTTCATGCGGAGGTAAAATCTTACAGCCCTCTCGCGGATGAGAATATGGCTGATATGTTTTCATTAATGGTTGATAATAAACGAGAATTCAGTAAAGGAGCAATGTTATTCTATGATTTGTGCGGAGGGGCAAGACTGCCTGAAAAAACAATTAATGGATTGAAATACGATAATTATATGACAGAGCTGTATACGGATGCCGTTGATATTTTGTCTAAATATATTATGTAATTTGCGAAATTAAATCTTCCCTTTTCCCTCCCTAGTCAGGGAGGGAATGGGTTAAAAAATATTAATTATAAATTTTGTATTGCGCGTTCTAAGGCTTCGGTTTCAGTTATTCCGTTTTCTGAAGCGTAAGTCTTTAATTTGTTGATTAATTCTTCATTTAATCTTCTGTTAAACGGGATTTTAGGATTTTCGCATTTTCTGCCGGCACCTTCTCTTTTGCCGCCCCATTGGCCTTTCCCGTGACAGCCCCCGCCGCCGCAGTTGTGCCCTTCTTCATGATTGTGGCACTGATGTACTTCACCGTGCCCGTGGCAATTATGTTCTCCGTGCCCGCAATTTTGACCTTCGTGATGACAATGATGTTCATGATTACATTCGTGCATAATTTTAACCTCCTTGTAATCATTATAACTCTTTTCTTGATTTTGTCAATACATTTTCAAGATAAAATATTTTAATATTTTTTAACAAAAAAGGCAATTTTACGGCGATTAATTTTTTAATATATATGTGTAGGTTAGTTATTGGTTATAGGTTATGATTAACAGTATTAGTCCATCAATATACAATTATAACAGAAATATTGCTGTAAATCCTGTCAGGCTTGTGAACAGGGGTAAATTGCCGGAAAATCATCCATGGAGACTGCAAGCAAAAAAGAATGCTGAAAAAAGCAGTACATCGGATAAATTTAAGGTTGGCTGTTATATTTTAGGTGGAGCAGCATTGCTTGGTACAATTATCTATGCTTGTTGTACGAAAAAAATGACTCCTGTTAAAAAACAAAATCTGAACAATTTGGATGAAGCTGGTTGGAATATGACTATGGTTGGCGATTTGATTGACCAAGTCGCAAAATTATAATTTAATACAATTTATTCTGCAGAAAGATGTTAGGACGCCTTTTGCTTTTTGCAGTTCATTGTAAACGTATTTGTTTTCGGTGCTTTTTATAGTATTTTCTGCCTGTTTGTACATTTTTTCTGCGGCCTGCAAATATTCAAGCTGCTGTGCCGATTTGACAAGTCCTATTTCCTGAAAATATGTTCCGTATAACAAGAACAGTCTTGAGAGAAGATCGTTCATGCTGAATTTTTTTGCTATAAATATTGCATTTTCTATATGGATTTTTGCGGTGTCGAAATCGGAAAGTGTTATACAGCATTTGGCAATAACCATTTTGAAAAGAACTGTGAAGAAATAGTTGTCTATTTTAGGATTTTGGGCGACTTCAAGTGCCTGTTGGGCTATTTCAAGCGCATTTTTCGGCCCTTCGGTTACAAGTGTCGCTTCTGATATAAAGTACCATGTAAGCAAAGCTCCGAGAGCCATTTTTTCTTTTGCAAAATAAGCAATTTGATCGTTATATATTTCCATTGCCTGTTTTGTGTTTTCGTTATCTTTGAACATTTTGCCAAGAAGTGTTTTTAAAATATTCTTAGTAAAATTGTCACCGTTGTTGTTTGCAAAAGTTACTATCTGGAATAAATCTTCCTGCATCCCGTCGTAGCGTTTTCTGAGGAAATTATTTATTATATTTATAAAGTTCCAGCGAATAATTGTTTCATTATCCATAATATTTTCGCGATAGGATTTCAAAACATCTTCAAGCATTTGTTCTGATGCTTTAAAGTTTCCTTTAACAGTATTTGCAAGGGCAAGCGTAAGTTTGCATTTGCAGATAAACAGTTCATCCTGAATTTGATTTCTTTCGATAATATCAAAAAGTATTGTCAAAACTTCAAATGACCTGTCATTCCCCTGAACAGCAAGAGCATTTGCCAGTATCAGGTAAGTTTTTAGCCATGTTTCATATATAAAAGGCGTCTGCGGATTTTTTAAATTTTTCTTCCGGGCAAAGTAATTATCCAGAACCGGCATTATTTCCGTATCAATCATGTTGATAATTTGTCCGCAGTTTCCGATATTTAAAAGAGCATTCAGTTTTGTACATTTCAACAATGCTATATCGAGAGTATTTTCGGGCTTAGCCTTTTTTAATACTGCGTCAACACATTCAACTTCTCCGAAATAATTTCCTGTTTTCCTGCAGCATGATGACATATATGCTAAAAGTTCAATTTCTTTAGGACTGTCGCCGACCGCCTGAGCGTTAGAAATTGCATCCGGCAGGTATTCAATTGCCTCTGTAGGATTTGAATTAGCAAGGAGTTTGCCGAGGCGTTCAGAGATGTTATACCTGATTTTTAAAGTTGCGCTTTCATCAAACTCGTTAATAAGCGCCATTGATTGCTTTTGAGAAATTGCATACAGATTTAAATCTCCGACGTAAGCCGCAAGTTTTGTATTTTTTGTCCAAATTTCAAGTGCAAGACGGGGCTGTTTTAAGTTTTGTGCAATAACCCCGAGAATTGCATTTGAATTAAGGGTAAATCCTGTAAAATATTCAAGAATTTTTTTATTGATTGCTTCATATTTTTCGGCATTTTTTGAAGTTTTCAAAATTGTTTCCCACAGGGTCAGCGAGCCGAATTCGCAGTATATATCGTTTACGTGGTTTATGTAATCCATTTTTTTTAGATAAATCAGAATATCTCTGAATGTTTCATCATCAACGCCGAAAATTTCTTTAACGAGATTCATATTAATCTTGTCGCCTATTATAGCAGACCCGACAAGGATATCGTATGCAATCGGGTTTAGTTCTTCAAGCAGTTTAAGCCTGTATTCCAAGAGCCCTGCGAAAGTTGCTGCAATCTCGAATTCTTTTCCGCAAAGCTGGCAGTCAAAGCATAAACTCAATGCGTGATTTATGTAAGACGGGTTTCCGCCGCTGATTTTATAGATTTCCTGTAACTCTGCATTGTTAAGATTAGGAAATCCGTCGATTTTCTTATTCTTTTGTTCTAAGAGCATGAATATCTGTTTAAATTCCAGAGGGGCAATTCCTACATCTAAATAAAAATTTTCTTTATCATTTTCCGGAAAATAAAAATATCCTTTTGACGGTTTTGGTTCGTTATATATAAGGAGCAGTTTTAAATTGTCCCAGATATTTTCTTTTTTTATGTATCTGCTTATGAATTCATACGAAAAACCGTCAATAAAATCAAAATTGTCTATTACAAATACAAATTTATTTAAATTTGTTATATTATCAAAAATTTTATTCAGAAATTCAAACGTTTTATTTTTTGCTGCGACTATATTTTCAAAAGTTCCTTCCTTGTCGGGGTAGAGGAAATTTAACAGGTCAAATATTTCGTTGTTATTAAGAGCCGGAAATTCATTTTTAAAATACTGTGATGCGTTTTTTTTGAAATCCAGATTATTAATGCAGAAGTTCGGCAGATTAAAAACGTTGAGCAGGATATCCTGAATAAGTCCGCCCGGTGTAATTTGGGTTAACGGTGTGCATTTCCCGTAAAGCCATGATATATTCCGGTCATTTAAACTTTGCATAACTGCTTTTAATACAAGGCTTTTACCTACCCCTTTTTGCCCGCTGAGAGAAAGTATTTTTTTACTTTGCGTAAGTAATCCTTTAACAAGCAAATTTTTTGCGCTTTGCTGCGAAACTGTATTTGTACCGTATTCAAGTTTAATTTTTTGCGGTTTTGGTTCTTCCTGTATGGTTGTTGTGAATTCAAGACCGCATTTACGGCACTTTTCAGCGTTTGGGAAATTAACACTTTTACATTGCGGACAGAGTTTTAAGATTTCTTTTCCGCAATTTTTGCATGTAAGGTCGAATATTGAATTAACTGTGTTACAGTTTTTACATATTAAGCCTGTACGTGCATTACAATATGGACACTTAAGCGCATCGTCGGGTATTGTTTTTTTGCATATAGGACATTTCATGGCTTCTACCCTAATTAAATGTTTGTTTTACTTTATCCATTAATTTAAATAATCTTTTAGAAACTTCCGATTGGGAAATGTTTAACTCATCTGCGATTTCTTTTTGAGTCATTCCGTTTTCGTATCTGAGATAGTATAATTTAAAGTAGTTTTTATCCGGAAATTCTTCGTCAATTTTGCTGACCGTATCAACAATTTTTTGTAAAATTTCTTTTTTAATGACAATATCCTCAGGAGTATCTTTAATATCAACCGGCTCGTATGTAATATCTACGGAAGAATAATCGGTAACTGTTGTAGTATGTTGTGTTTCAACCGGTATTTCATTTGTTGAAAGATAGCCGCTTCTGGAGCGTCTTAATCTGCCTTCGTTTTTTAAAACATTTAAAATTGATGTGGTAGCGATTTTTTTCAGATAGGCTTCTAATGCCGAATCAGATGTAACCGTTTGAACAATTACAAAAGAACGCTTGCAAGTTTCATTGAAAAAATCATCATATAAATCTTCATTATTGACGAATTTTCTGTCACTTTTTATAATTTTTTCTATTAAATCTATTTTATCCTGAGCTAATTCCACTTCACAGTTTCCTTAATCACATTATAACATAATTAAAAGTATATGATAAGATTCAAATTGAAGTCGGGGGTTGAAATCTCGTTGGCTGGCGGTTTTACAACATTTAGAGTATCTTTAACAGATTGTAACACAATATTATCAATCTGACCGGACCCGCTGCTTTGGACTATTTTCGCTTCCTGTATATTGCCATCCTTACTTAATTTTAGACTTATTTTTACCTGATTAGAGTAAGCATATTCAGTCGCCAGCAGTAGATCTGCAGAAAGTGATAATTTAATGCTTTTCCCTGCTGTCCTCAGATAGTTCTGTATTTTAGGGCTGTATGAAAGGAAGTCAGGGACATCCCATACCAATCGTTTTACATCAAGATAAGATTCCGAAGAAATCGGCTTTTGGTTTGCCGGTGTATTAGTAAGTTCCTTTGTTTGCTGTGTTTTTTGAGCTTGTTTTACGGCTTTTTTATCAATAGTTGGAGTATTTGTTTCAAGAACATTTTCATTTACAGGATTTTCTGCCGGATTATTATTAGGCCCTGACGCAGCGGGTGTGACTGGTTCAATTCCTGTTGTATTTTCTGCTTTGGGTTTTAAGAGTGTAAATGCGGAAACTCCTGCAAGCACAGTTATTAAAGCAGCGGCTGCAATAATAATTTTAGTATTATATTTCTTTTGTTTTAAAAAGGCTGCTCCGGGGATAGGCTGTTCAGATGTATCTGTTAAGTCTTCTATATTATTTAGTTCTGTATTAGGAGCTGTATCATTATCATTAAATAATACTTCCAAATTCTCTGCTGAATTTTCCTGTTCTACAGTTGTTTGGGTTTCCTCGGTATTTAATATATCGTCTATAGCAAAAGCCGGTGTTTCATTTTGCGGATTAATTTCTTCTGCAGTTGACAAATCCGGTGTGGTTTCCGCAGAAGCAGAGTCTTCAAAATTTTCAGTCTGGTCGGAAAGCAAAGTATCTATATCCGGTATATTAGATAAATCAGAATTGTCTTGAGAAATATTTTCGTCTGACATTGTATTACTGTTTATTTCCGTAGATTCAGTTTCAGAATTTGAACCAAGTATATCATCAATCTGTGAAAGGAGTTCATCTGAAGAGATATGTTCTGTTTCGTGTGATTGTGTTTCTTCAATACCGAGTTCGTCAAAAGAAATGATGTCAGAATTTTCTTCTGAAAGATTCTCAAGTAAATTTTTTCCGAAACTTTCATTATCATCTTCTTTCGGTTTAACTTCTTGTGAGTCTGTAACATCAAAAGTGTCTTCTGCGTTACTGTTAATATTAATTTCTCCTTCTGTTAAATCTTCAGATATTTCTTCTAAAACATTTGAAGTGTCAATTTCATTTTTTTCATTGTCAGAATTAGTTTCATCAACATTAAAATCTGTTGCTAAATTCTCAATTGAGTCCAATGTTTCTTTTAAATCTATATTATTTTCATCCGGAATTTCTTCATTTAGTATGTTTTCTTCAAATGATTCAGTTTCGGGTATTTCTTCAAGATTAATTGTATCCGGAAGATTTTCGTTTAAGCTGATTTCATTAGAAATATCTGCAGGAGTTAAATCATCAAGTGAAAGTGTTTCTTCTTCTAAATTCTGAGCAGAGTTATCAACATCATCTGCATCGGTTAATGAAATCGTTGGTTCCTCGATATTCACGGGATCTTCGTTGATTGTATCAATTGTGTCAATATCATCAAATGAAATTTTGTTATCAATTTCATTTATGAAGTCAGATTTTTCTTCCTGTTCGGGTGTCTCAATGTTATCAAACGAAATTATTTCTTCTTCAGATTTGGGCTCTTCAATAACAGCATTATCAAATTCTGTTGTATCAACAGTATCAAGGGTAATTGGTGCTGTATCTTCAGGGATGCTGCTCACAAGATTCTGAGAAATTGTAATCTCTGAATCTGTATTATTATCTTGATTATCAATATTTAATGTTTCATCAATATTATTGTCTGTTTTTATATTTTCAATATCTTCTGTATGTTCAGGTAATTCTTCAAACGTATTTTCTGTTATATCTTCGCTTAGACTATTTGTATTTTCTCCCTCATAGTCTAAGGTACCTTCATTATCGCTTTGAGGAAAATTAAAATCAAGATTATCAAAATTTTCAATACTGTCAAAAAATTCTAAATTTTCCTGCTCAGGCATACTGTCAACATTGTCAATCGTTTCTTCGTTAGACTTTGTATCTGGTTCTAATGCAATTTCTTTTTTAATAATCTGCGGGTCTGTCATTGCCTTATAAGAGAGAGTTTCAAAATTTTCATATTCAATAAATTTATCGCGTAGTTCTGCACTTTTAGTCAGTTGTTTTATAAGATATTGTTTTTCTCCTTCAGAAATATCATTATCGCACATTGCCATTATAATTCTTTCGGAGTTTTGAATATCTTCTTCAGAAACACCGTTTGTGGTATTACCATTGAAATTCTCAATATATTGTTTTAAATCGGAAGGCGGATTTAATTTTTCTTTTTCAATAAAATAATATTCTTTGTTCTGATTATTCTTATTAATAAGTTTAGGTTCAAAAAAGCCTGAGAACTTTACATGAGAAAAATCTTTTGCGAGTGCAAATACAAGATAAATGTCAGGAACAAGGTCGTAAATAAAATGTGATTTAGGTATAAAAATTAAATTTTCATCAAAGATAACCCTTACATCGATATGTATATTGGGCAACATAACATCTGATATATCAAGTTCTTCAAGGATTTTTTTAATTGAATGCATATTGTATACTTCAGAAACGTTAATGTTTTCTGATGCAAGGTATTTCATAGCAAGGTCAGCACCCAGAGTGTTAATATATACCCTGTTTTTAACATTCTTATCTGCGAAAGAGTTTGCTGCGGCGCTTGCATCATGCTTATCCTGTTCATCAATATAAATAATAGTATCCTGTCCCATGCTTTTTTCTCCTATCTATTTAATAAGATGACACTCAATAAAAAATTATTCCAGTTTTATTGTAAATTTTTGTAACAAATATTGAAAAATTACATTCTTTTAGTCAAAATAATTGTATCAGTCGTTTTATAAGTAATAAATTTAGTGTGTTATAAAGGAGGTTTCCAATGATTCATTCTGTTTCCGGTGTTAGTTTCCGCGGTGATGCTGCCGTAAATATGCAGGATTTAATTAATTCGCCCGGAAAATATACTTCTCAGGCTTTGAATAGTGAAATGCCTGCAGATTCATTTGAAAATAATACTGAAAAACCTAAAAGCCATAAAGGTGCTGTAATCGGTACGATTATCGGTTTGCTTGCAGCAGCTTATATAGGACTGGGGGTTGCTGTTAACAAAAATCTACTTAAAAAGATTGATAATCCGGAAGGTATTGTACAGAAAACTAAAAACTTTTTCCACAAAATCGGTGAAAGCGCTGACGAGTTATGGAAAAAAGTCAGAGGCAAAAAGACCGAAGGAAAGTCGGAAACTCCAAAAACTGAAGGAGAAACGAAATAATAAAATAAATTATAAAAAAGCCCGCATAAAGCTGGCTTTTTTATTCCAAAAATTCTGAAAGAATAATGTTACTCACAAGTATTCCCCTGTCAGTAAGCGCAAAACCGGTATTAGTTTCTTTAAGATACTTATAAGAAAGATACTTATTTACAATCGCGGCGTACTTTTTGGGGAAATCTATATTAAATTTTTTGTTTATTTTTTCAACATCTATACCGGTTATTTTTCTAAAACCAAGAAAAATTTCTTCTTCCAATTGCTCTTGCTGCGTGAGTTTATGGGATGTCTTATGCAGGCATGGATTATTTATATATTCTTGTAAATCAGAAGTATTTGAATATCTGATGCCGTTTTCGTATCCGTGCGCGGCAACACCAAACCCGTAATAACTGTTATTATTCCAGTAATTCAGATTGTGTCCGGATTCAAATCCGTTTTTAGCGAAATTACTTATTTCATAATGCTGAAAATCATTTTTAGTGAGAATTTCAATTGCTTTTAAGTACATATCGGCCTGCACATCTTCATCAGGGAGACTATCAGGCGGATTTTTATAGAAGAAACATCCTTTTTCTATTTTTAAACCATAAAGTGATATGTGCTGAATGCCTAAAGAAACAGCATGTTTCAAATCTTCTTCAAACATTTTAACTGTTTGCTCCGGAAGACCGTAAATCAAATCAAGGCTTATATTGGCAAAGCCTGCATTTTTTGCAAGAAGTACCGCATTTTTTATATCATTAGAATTATGACGTCTTCCTATTTTTTTTAAAATACGGTTGTTGAAAGTTTGACAACCGAAACTCAACCGGTTTATACCTGCTGTTTTTAGTCCGGCAAGATAATTATATGAAATTTTTTCAGGATTAAGTTCCGTGGTTATTTCAGTGTTTGACGTTGTATTAAAAAGTTTTACTATATCCTCAAACTCTTTTGAATTCAACAGTGATGGAGTTCCGCCGCCAAAATATAATGTATTTAATTGTTCATTTTTATAAGAATTTTGTATTTCCTGTTTTAGAGCACATAAATAATCCTGTTTGAATTTAAGCTCAGGAAATGATATAAAAGAACAATAATGACATTTTGACAGACAGAACGGTATGTGTATATAAACATATTTTACCATATTTTGTATATTATAATAAATAATATTTTGTTTATAGTTGCAAAATTTATTATATATGAGTTATAATTAATACATGCGTATGACAAGAGGAATCAGCCATGACAATATTAAGAAATATTAAGAATCTCGGGGGGGGGGGGGGGCTTCAGGCTCATCCTGTAAAGGATTTCGGGATTTAGCAGGTATTAAACTTAACCATACAGGTTTTACCTTAGCGGAAATGATGGTAGTCATGCTAATACTGAGTATCATAATGGCCGCCATGGCACCTGTAATGACAACGAGGAATAAGATAGACCAGTCTTCACCGTGGCAGTGGGCACCTAATGGTACAGATGCCTATTATGGAATCGGAGCATCTCAGGTTGCCATGATAGGTCAGCATACAGCAGCACAGGATGATCTTAATTCACGTCTTGTAATTAATACTTCAAGTTTAAATAATCATATACTTTTAAAGCGAGATAATAATACAGTAGGACGTTTGTTTATCCATAATACTGGTTTTGGTATGCTTTTGGGCACACTTGTAAATGGAACAAGTTTGGGGCAACGCGCAGTTGGCATAGGTCATAATGTAAATGTTTCAGGTATAGCATCTATTGCTATTGGCACCGGATCAACAGCCAGCGGTTCATCGTCTGTTTCGACAGGATATAATTCAAGTGCAGTTGGTGCAACTGCAACGGCAATAGGTGCAAATTCTGCTGCAACCGGTGAATCCTCAACAGTTTTAGGTGTTATGTCTCACGCTTTTGGTGCTCACTCCATAGCAATAGGTTATGATAATGAAATAACTCCTCTTGCGTTAAATACTATTGCAATAGGTGATCAGAATAATATCAGTAATCAATATGGTTATTCCATAGCCTTAGGTAATAGTATCACATCTTTAGATTATGGCGGTATAGGCATAGGTTTTCAACCGGTAGCAGGAGCATATGGTATTGCCATTGGCACAGCTGCTGCTGTAGCTACACCGACCACTGCGGGTCAGAATGGCGTGAGTATAGGTTCAAGCGCAGTGTCTTCAGGTTCAAACGGAATTTCTATCGGGAATTCTGCCTCAAATAACGGTGACGATTCTATATCAATAGGACATAATGCAGTGGTAACGGGTGTGCAGGCTATTGCTATAGGGGCTGAAAGTAGTACTAACTCTACGGTAGGTGGACGTGCTACTGTTGTTGGTTATAGTGCTCGTGCGACATCCGGATCTTCTGCTTTTGGTTATGACTCTACGGCTGAATCATCAAGTTCTGTAGCTATAGGGGAAACTGCTCATTCAGAAGGAGGAGATGCCGTTGCTATTGGTCATTCATCAAATGCAAGAGGTGGATGGTCTATAGCTATAGGAAGTAATGCAAAAACCAATGATTCTAATACTATTGCAATTGGACGAAATGCAGAAGCTTTAGGAGAGGATAACATTGCCATAGGCAATAATGCCTGTAGTAATGTAACCGGAGATAATAAAGTATGTATAGGAGCTAATTCCGGTCCTAGTGCTTCAAGTTCATGGGCTTCAGATGATGTTGAGCGTATCTTTATTGGTGGAAGATCAGCGTATAACAATGGAGACGCTGTTTTAGAAGTTCATAACAATCCGGATAATACTGTTTATGCTCACGATAGGAATGAGTTTTATGCAAAAGATTCAACAGTCGTGATAAACGGAAATTTAATAGTAAAGGGAACTATAACCAGTTGGATTGTTGATAGATATGGAGACTACATGACCGGTTTTAGAACATTGGAACGTTCTACAGAAGATGAAAAAAATGCTTCCCTTCGCTATAGCATAGAAGGTGGACATGGATTTAATGAATATTTTTCTTATGGTACTGGATATAGAAGATCTGACCGCCGCTTAAAATACGTCGGCAAAGCAAGCACCTCGGGCTTAGACAAAATCAAACAATTAAAAGTCTTTAACTATACATTCAAGAAAGACGAAAAGAAAACCCCGCATGTTGGTGTGATTGCCCAGGATTTACAAAAAGTGTTTCCTGATGCTGTAAAAAAAGGAGTTGACGGATTTTTAACAATACGCTTTGAAGACATGTTCTTTGCGATGATAAATGCGATAAAAGAACTTGATGCAAAATATCAGGCACAGGAAAAACGTATCAACGCACTGGAAGCCCGTATAGAGCAGCTTGAGGCGCAAATAAAATAAGTTTTTATTCAGATAAAGATAAACTACCGTTAATCGGTAATTTATTCTTTCATTCCTTACCCGCATTTAATATGCGGGTTTTCCTTTGTTACCCCTCCTCTTTCTAAAATCATTGAGGAGAAAAGCCTTCCCTGTTTAGGGAATGGATGGGTTTTAACCACTATCCGCCTGCTTTCCCTGCTTAGGGAGGGACTTGCCGGATGTCAGAATGTCAAAGGAAGATAAGAAGATATGAGGCAGGCCATTAAATGCGATTGCGGATCTGTTTCGCTGTCCGCAATGACGGAAAAGACCGAACATTTTACTTTAAAAGCTTACCTTATTACCTTACTGTCCTCTTATCTTCCAATAAATATTCTGCTTGATTTTTCAAAAATATCCATTAAATGATTGATGTATGATGTTAATAAATCATCTATTGTATTTATGGGGAAAGCTCATTTATTACCAGACTAAGGGATAGCAAACATGATTAATCAAAATATTACTTCAATAGACTATAAAGAACTGTATGCACAGTATAACTGGTTTGCTAAAACTTTTCCGCCTGCTGTTCAGGCTGCCTGTGATGAGTTTTTCCTGCCCGGATTTCAGTTTGTTCTTGCCGGAATAAGTAAGAATATTAATACATTAATGGATAAAGATGCTTATTTTGTCACGAAAATTCGTATTGATAAGCTTCACGATATGTTTTTCCGTTCTTCCGAAAAGGCTGTGGATATTATTCTTAACAGGGTTTTAGGAAAGGCTAATTCAAAATTTAATCTTAATAAACTAACGGATTTGGAAGCAAAAATAATAACAGCTTTTAATGATTATATGTTTAATATGATATCTCAATTTCTTTCCCCCCCTCCCCCTGCACTTAAGCGTACAAATTTTGATGTTGTACATTTAACTTTTTTATTAAAAGATATTGAAACAAAAGATGTTGCTAAATTTATTATAACTTTGCCCGAGGAACTTTTAAATCCTGATATTGTAAAATCTCAGGGCGAGAAATTTAATTACGGTAATTTTAAAGGCAGTGTTATTGATATTTCTGTCAAAATCGGCAGCACAAGATTAAAGCTTATTGATGTTAAAAATATTGAGGTTGACGATATTGTAGTTCTGGATGACAGTAATATTAATCGGCTTGTTATGAAGTTTAAGGATTATGAAAAAGAAATAAATTTAAACCCGAACTTAGGACTGGTTATTCCCATGGAAAATGATGGAGGAAATGATAATATGGCAGGAGAGAATACTAATCTCTGGGATAGTATTGAAGTAGAGATGAATGCTCAGTTTGATACAGTAAAAATTACTCTTGGAGAATTGAAAAATATAGAAGAAGGGCTGGTTGTAGATTTAACATCAATATATGATAACAAAGTGACCTTGAGCGTTGAGGATAAGCCGATAGCACGCGGAGAACTTGTTATAGTAAACGACAGATACGGTGTCAAAATAGAAGAAGTTATTGCTCCTCAACAGGATAAAGTTGATTCACAAACCATTCAGCAAGAAGGCGGTTTTGAAGATGAATTTAATAATTCTTTTGATGAAAATTCTCCAAATCCGTCGGAAGCGCCTGCTCCGGAACAGCAGGGCGAACAGCCTGCAGGTGAAGAAGATGAATTTGATTACAGTGACTTTGAATTAGAAGACGAGGATATATAAAAGACTTTGAAAGGCGGTACAAATGGCTGGTAGTGCTTACTTATTAAATTTTATAGTTTATACGGCGGCAATGGTCGGAATAATTTTTCTGGCTTTGTTTGTGTATAAAAAATTCTCTTATTCTACCGTGTCAAAGTCAAAATTTCTTGATATAGAAGATTGTATAGGGCTTGGACCGCGTAAAAACCTTTATGTTATTCGTGCCGGTAAAGAGAGGTTTCTTGTGGCCTCTGACGTTGATAAAACTTCGCTTATTTCAAAGCTTGATATAAACGGAGATGCTGCGGAAAAAACCGTTCTGCCGGAAAATACTAAAAGTGTGGATGATTTGCCTTCTATTGTGAGTATAAATAAGGCTGATCAACCGAAAAAAGTCTTTAAAAACCTGATAAATAAATTATAAAAAAGGAAACTATAATGGATACAATTATAAAAGATATGAATCCTGTATTGCAAATGTTAATATTGATGACGGTATTTTCTTTGCTGCCGTTAGTTTTTTGCTGTATGACAAGCTTTTTACGTTTTGTCATAGTGTTTTCAATGCTAAAGACAGCATTAGGTACGCAGCAGGTTCCGCCTTCCATTGTAATTATAGGGCTTGCAATGATTTTGACATTTTATACAATGGGTTCAACTTTTCAAAAAATGTATGAGCTGGGTTCTGTGCCGTATCATAAAAATCAGAATGTCATAGAGGCGATTAACGAGGGTTCAAAACCTTTGAAAGAGTTTATGATGAAGCAGACGAGGGAAAGCGATCTGGCTTTCTTTATAGAAAAAACAAAAGGTGCTCCGCCTGAAAACCCTGATGAAATTACTGTATGGCAGGTTGCACCGGCATTTATCATAAGCGAATTAAAAACATCATTTGAAATCGGCTTTATTATATTTGTACCGTTTATAGTTTTAGACCTTGTTGTTGCAAATATATTGCTGGCATTAGGTATGTTCATGCTGTCGCCTACGATTATATCATTACCGTTTAAGCTTTTGATATTTATTGCGGTTGACGGCTGGGCGCTCATAGTACAGGGGCTTGTGACAAGCTATAATTAAATAACCATCTCCATGACCTTCTCTATGGGAGAGGGGAGAAATATAAACATGAGGACAATAAAAAATGGAAGTTTTAGTTGAATATTTAGCAAAAGGTTTCTTAATAATGCTTGCGATATCTATGCCGTGCGTTCTTGTTGCTGCCGGTATCGGGCTTGTTGTGGGTATTTTACAGGCTGTTACACAGGTTCAGGAACAGACTATTGCTGCGGCGCCTAAAATTCTCGGGGTTTTTCTTGTTATTATTATCGGAGGAATCGGTTTTATTAACATGCTTAGAGGGTTTGTAACAGAGGGTTTTGCAATGGCATTTAATCTTGTGTCTAAAAACGATTCTTATGTTTTGCCTGCGGATTATTATAAATACACTTCTCCTTTTGAACATGAAATGAACGATAAATTTAAAAATCAGCCTTCAATAAATGAGTTAATGAAAAACCCGGGCAAGGTTCCGTATATTGATAATCAGCAGAAAATGAAATATTTGCCGAGTCCGCAGACTCCTATGCCAAAACCTGACTTTGTAGAAACAAATACAATTCTGGGGAGATAATTAATTGGAAGAACTTATAACCGAATTAATGAAAATGTTTCCGATGCTGAATGCTTATCTGGCGGCAGGTATTTTTATATTTGCAAGACTTTTGGGCTTTTTCAGGATGGCTCCGGTGTTTAACAGGAAGGAAATCCCCGGAATGGTAAAAATTTCTCTGGCATTGCTTCTTTCGATAGTATTAACCTGTGTTGTAAAACCTGACGTAACCATTATTAAGGAATCTTTTGTTCTTTCAATATTTTTAAACATGGTTGTCGGGGCAATGCTCGGATATGTTGCACAGCTGATACTTCTTGCAATAGACGCAGGGGGTGATATGGTGAATATGCAGATGGGTCTGTCATCAGCTATGGTTTTGGATCCCACAACTTCCTCTCAGGTTTCTATTGTCGGTAAATGTTTTTCATTTCTCGG